>JAGWBV010000002.1:5576-124496 GCA_021295715.1 Candidatus Poribacteria bacterium
TCCGAGGGAGTGCTTCTGCTTGAGAATGCTTTTCTCATCGCAAGAAATACGCTATTTCCCCTAAATTGACACCTATGGTGCGGTTTCCTAACCGCACCGGTGTAGAGTGTATAGGTAATTCTAAAATCTACCATAATTGCCTGCTTTGCATTCTGGTTGACAAGCAACTGAGGAAATGGTATGGTAAAGAAAATATCTACATGGAGGTTGTAGACTTGAGTACACTAAAAAGCCCCAACAAGGAGGACTTGGAAGATGCCTTGAGTAAGGCACTCCGAATATACAGGAATTGCATGCGTTTTTTCATTGTTCGTCATTTGAGGCGGGTTCCCGGGGAAACCCCCGAAGATTTGATTGCCAACGCTTTATCACATCAACAAGCAGACCAATTTTGGGCAATATTGGATAAGAGAGATGATATCGAATCCGCAATTGACTTTAGTTACTTTCCACCAATTATCCAAAAAAACTGGCTAATCGAACAAAATAGACAAAATTATGGTTTTGCCCAGCAATTCGACTCGGATATGACTTTTCAGAGTAGGTTATGGTTGATAAGAGCGGGACGAAATATTGGGGAACATGAAGATACAAAAATAGACTCCGAATTCGTTCGGACCCATTTATTTCATATTGCTGAGGTACTTGGGAAAATCAATAGTTCTGACGAACAGGGAAAAGTCGAGAAGATCCGGGATGAACTCTTTTCTGATGATACCGCGGAACGTCTCATGGAAACGGAGGAACGCCTAAAGGCTGTAGAAGCGGACAATGCAAAACATAAGAAGACCCTCTCGGAAGTGGAGCAACGCTTAGCGGCTACGGAAGTAGAAAAAAGCGAATACGAACAGAAAAATGCAGCACTTTCAGAACAGGTAGATACGAAAGAGAAACAACGCAAGAAATTAGATAGGCAGTTAAAAAATGCACAAGTGCGGAATGACAAACGTAAAACGGAACTGGCGGGCGTGAAACAACGTTTAGAAAAATCCGAAGCAGAGAGAACTGATCATAAGAAACACCTCAAAACCATCTCGAAAGAATTAGAGGTAATGAAAATCGAACGGAGTACCTCCGAAGAACGACTCACTGCTACATCAAATGAACTCGCATCGGTGCAAGTTAATAAGGATGCTTCTGAGAAACACCATGCAGTCACACGGAATCTATTAACCACAGTAGCAATCGGCGATCAAGCAGTATTTCCGCCTCTCGGCACTGATGCTGCTGCCCGAATACTTGATCGACGAAACACAGAGAAAAAGAATTACCTTCTGGATCTGTTAGAACAAAAACAACCTACCATCATCTATGTCCAGAGTGAAGAGAAAATTGATCAGTTGTTGACCCTTGTCGGACCGGAGAAAGCAAAATTTATTGGAGAGCATAATGCCCAAACCTCTACTGCGGAAGACACGGAGATTTTGGAAAAACTTCGGAAGGGTGAATTAACTGCTATCGTCTCAGACACCGCATTTTCTACCTCAATACCCTCACACTGTGTTGAACATTTTGTCTTTTGTCATCTTGCCCCGAGCTCAGAGGCATTCTTCGATCGGTGTCAACCTGCTTTTACATCGGAAAAGAATACGTATCTACATCTCATCTACAATAGTGAACAGGATATGGAAGGGTTAACTCAAAAGTATCCAGATAGGGAAATGTTGGAAAAGTTGTACCCAGAATTGACAAATCTCGCAGAAACAAACGGTAATTTTATTACGATTGGAAATCTCTATAGCGAATCGGGTATAGCAAAACTTAGTATTGAAACAGGTCTTGCCATTTTTGAGGAGTTACAGTTGCTTGAGCGAAATGGAGAGAATATAAAATTGTTACCACCCACTGGAAAGAAGTTAGACGAATCGGGAATCTATCTTAGAGGAGAGAAACTGAAAAAAGAAACAGCGGATTTTGGAGATTTTCAATTTGAGCATTCCATCGAGCAAATTTGGGAAAAGATGCTGGAGAAACTGAAGGTAGACAACAGTCAAATGTTACACGATAGTCGCATTCATAAGATGCCCTTGAGAGTCTCTGAAACAGAAGAAGACTATCTCATGGATTACCAGACCCAGTCTGAAAAATCTACAGAGGTAGTTGAAAAAGACAGCGCAGCAAGCGACGTAACTTTGGAGGCAGGTCACACCGCCAAACTGACACGAGCGAATGTCAAAGCAGTCTCTCGGACAACTAAGGGCAAGTCCCGAGAGAAAAAGCCCAGCATTTCCGAGCGTTACGTCGCAGATACGACTAAAGAGGACCGCAACCAGGTCGCGGTAAAAGTCGTTGAGATGCGGATCAACGCTGCTGGATCAAAGCGGATGAGTTGGCGTCAAATTCGCGAGAAGCTGGGTCTTAAGAATGACCAATTCCACAAGGTCATTCGCCATTCCCCGGGCTACCGGAAAGCGGTCATTGACCGCATCCAGAAGCTCAGAGCTCGCCCCGAGGGGTGGGAATACTCGGGTAAACTGGAGGTCCTCACAGGGATCCAGATTTCCGAGTCGGAACTCAAGCAAACCAAAAGAAAGGCAGGGTAGGCACCAGACCTACCCCTACAGATTATACGATTTTCTGTTGGATAGTGATTCAGGTTTGAATGAAGTAGCTGTGAGGAAATTGCTTCCGTTTCTATATATCTAATCCCGAATAATAGACACTGGCGTTCCATCCTGTAACCGGTGGTGTTCACCAACAATCACCAATGTGCCGTTCAAGAGCCTCGCGGTAACCTCTATCTCACCACCGTAAACAGTACCAACGCTGACCTGTTCCCGGCGTGCCGTATTCCCTTCAACGGTAAAGATAGTTCCGCTCCCATTTTGAATGTGCAAGACTGAATGTAATGGAAGGAGTAGCACATTTTTCCGCTCACCTGTTTTGACAGAAACCGTGATTGTGCCACCCGGTCTCAGACCGCCATTGTGAGAGAGGGTCCCTACAGAATTCGGCACCGTTGCATGGACGAGAACGGTGTTGTCTTCACGGTTAACCGTTGGGCTGATAAAATCAATCGTGCCAACGATATTCCGAATACCGGTATCCGTAGAAATCAGAACAAGATCGCCACTGTGAATGCGACGCGCGTCCGTGACAGGCATGTTCCAAATGGCTCTGAGTGCCTTAACGCCAATAACCGTAAATACTGGTTTCCCTGTCGGTGAGGCGGCGGATCCTGCATAATCTCCGATATTCAAGTGGCGCGTGGCAATAACGCCATCAATTGGAGATTTAAGAGTTGTAGCATTTGCCCGTTCTTGCGCTATTTTGAGTTGTTCTTCGGCTTGACTCACCGCCGCTCTCGCAATTTCAATCTCTTGCTCCCAAGATTTTGCCTCTACCAGTTTCTGTGCCGCGGTGAGGTCGGCCTGCGCTTGGGTGACCTTTGATTCTGCCAAAGCGATCTCGCGTTCCCAGCTGCGGATCTCCACGAGTTTCCGAGCAACGGCTAATTCCGCTTCTTCCTCAAACTGTCGCGCTGTAACCTGAGCTTCCTCTAAACGGATCTCCGCCAATCTCAAACGTTTCTCTACGGATTCAAAATTGCTATCACTGATGAGTTGCTTCTCATGGAGTGATTTGTTTCGCTCATAATCTGCTTCAGCGTCATCGCGCTCCACTTTCGTGCGTTCCAAACTTTGTTCCGCATTTGTTTTCGATTTTTCAATTGTTTCCTTGGCCGCTTGGGACGTCGCTTCTGCCTGCACAAGTTGGTTACGGACACGCATTTCAGCGAGTGATTGTGTCTCCACAAGGTTCGATTGCGCAGTCATCAACGTCTCCTGAGCAACCGCCAACTGAGATTCAACATCCGCTTGGGTGTTTGCTTCCGTCAATGTGCGTCGGGACTTTGCACCGCTTAATGCCGATTCCGCACCTATTACGGCGAGTGCCGCTTCTCTTGAATCCGTCTCGGCAAGCACATCATCTTTCGCCACACTTTGCCCAACAATCGCTTTCAGGGCAATAATCTTCCCCGGAACATTGGCAAACACCTTCACCTCAGCGTGCGGTTCTAAATGTCCGGTATACTGCTTTGTGGAAACAATCGTCCCGCGTCTCGCTGTGGCTACTGGCACAGCGAGCGGTGATGCTGCCTCTTGGGCGACTCCGTTTCCAACACTGGAGGAAAAGATAATAGCGAAAACGCTCAGTAGAAGTGATTGTCTCAGGTTATTTGTCCGCTTTAACATTAGGATTCTGGCATAAATCGCAGTGTACGCTTTTAAAATATGTCTATTAACCATTTTTAAGTTTATCCTTAAAATCCTTTGTGAACTTTCTCATCTTTGGGTGAATCACAAACTGGCAGTAGGGCTGGTTATGATTCAATTGAAAATAGTTTTGGTGGTAATCTTCGGCAGGATAGAAGACATCTATGGCGGTAATCTCTGTCACAATCGGAGCGTCCCACATATCAGATGCGTCCATCTCGGCTTTAGATTTTTCCGCGATACGTTGTTGCGCTTCCGTGTGATAGAAAATCGCTGAACGGTACTGGGTCCCGACATCAGCACCCTGCCGATTTAAGGTTGTTGCATCATGCGTGTGCCAAAAAATTTCTAATAACGCTTCATAGGAAATAACGTCTGGATCGAACTGAATCTGAATGACTTCGGCGTGGCCCGTCATTCCCATACACACCGCTTGATACGTTGGATTGACAGTGGTGCCACCGGTGTACCCTGAGACGACCGTGTGAACACCTTCCACCTGCAGAAAGACTGCCTCGACACACCAAAAACAACCTGCTCCAAATGTCGCTGTCTCTAATTTCATTTCTTTGATGACGGCTTTCGCGCTGTGACGAACTCCGTGACTCTCCTTTACAATGTAACTTGTAATAACGTAACTTGAATTTGCTGGTGAGGTTTCAAATTTTGCCCATAGTTTTCAAACGTCGGGAATCGGAGGGTTTTTGCTGGGGGTTTCTTCCCTCCTACAGAAGAAATGGATCTCCGTGAAGTTTTAAGGACGGCAACTTGCAAAAAGCGGAAAACTGTGCTACACTCGTAACCCATGAAACGTTTCTTTTTATTTTTTGTTTTCCTGTGTTTGATGGGATGCGAGTCACAGGAACAACAGATTAAAGCACTTGTCAATCAGCTGGGTGACAGAGCGGCTGTGCGTCGCACCGAAGCCACCGAAGCCTTAGTCAAGATAGGTCCTGAAGCGGTCGATGCGCTCATCCAAGGATTATCCGATGAGAATTCGCAGATTCGTGAGATGTCGGCGTGGACGCTCAGCGAAATCAAAACGCCTGTTGCTCGAATTGTCCCCGCACTTATCTCTGTGCTGGCAGATCCCGATGAAAACCTCCGTGTTGTTGGTTCCGTCGCCTTACAAAATGTAGGTGAACCTGCCGTGCCGTATCTCATCGATGCTTTAACAGCAGAGACAGCGGATATTCGGTTGCATGCCGCTTATGCAATAGGTGAAATCGGGACACCGCTTGATACAATTTTACCTGCGCTCATCAACACACTTACAGATTCGGAATGGAACGTCCGTCGTCTTGTCGTGCGTGCCTTGGCTACAATAGGTACGCCTGCCGTCGATCCTCTCGTTGTAGCACTTAATTCCCCTAATGCTGACCTCCGCCGTATGGCGGAACGCGCCTTGAACGATATTGGCACCCCACAAGCCCGCAAGGCAATTGCAGACGCAAAGAAAGGATTGGCAGATCGCTGAGACTATTCAGTCGAAACTTTCTTTCCTGCCATTCGGAGACACTCATCCCAATAAGAGACAGCATACGTCTTCACAGGTTCAGGTTGGTGCGCTTGTTCGAGATACTGCGCTATCCAGTCAAGTAACTGCTCCCGGAGTGATTGCCGAATCTCGCCATCCTCATAGGCTAATTTGTAGAAATCCTGCCGTGTGTCGTCATCTAACTGAAAATCAACTTGGCGATAGAGGACAAGATTGACTATCAATCCGAGTGTGAGGTGTTCAATAGGGTTGGGGAAAATACTGATGGGTGGATCCAATGCGAACAGATTATCCAGTGGTAAGGCTTTTACGTAGTCGCAGCGATTTTCGATACACGCCAACTGCCGATCGATCACATTGACTTCAGCCAAATGGATAAGGGCTCGTGGGACATCTGTATCTCTGATGGTTATTTGAAGCCACCGGATCGTGGTTCTGTAAGTCAACAACGCCTTTAAGAATTCGAGTTCCGCTTGCGTATAAATCTGAATACCTTCTGTTTCAAGGTCAGTATAGGTAGCACCGAGAACACGTTCTTCATCTCTATCAGGGGGTAGAATCACACCGTGTTCTAAAAGTTGGCGTGCTCTGTCTAACAATTTTTCTGTCAGCGTATTCCCGATTTGGAAGAATTTGACGACCCGGTTTTTACAGAGGAGTCGAACCGCTTTGTCAAGATCGCCCTTGCTGCCATACTCCAACCCAAGACTGGTGAGCGTGAAAGCCGTCTGAATCTGCGTCCGCAGCCCCGATTGATCGGAGAGGTCGGTCGTCTTCATTGTGATAAGTTTGTGTGCAATAGCGGCTATATTCTGATAAAGCGTATCCGCCCGTTCACGAGGAATTCCACCGAAAGTGTCTCCGTGCGCTAAGGCTTGTGCGAGGAAGAGTCGTCCGTCAAGCTGCGCTTCGGCGACGAGGGAAAACCTATTTGTTTTTGTCATCGTCATCCTCATCGTCATCTAATTGAAGCGACTCTAAGTCGACCTTCTCTATGAGGTCAGCTTCAGTAACATCAATACCGGCTTCTTTATCACGCGCTGCGACGCGTTCTGCTCTATCCGCCTGTACAGCATCGAAAACAGCGGCAAGTTCGGCTTCAACGTCTTCTTCCGTATCAATTGCGAAGAGTTCCCTGATGAATGTTCTAAAAACTTCATCATCTGCTTCCCAGATAGCATTACAAATCGCCCGAGCGCGTTCATCTGCATAATCAATTGCTGGTGAAGTTGGATCAAGATACCCGGCTTCAAGGAGCATCCCACTGTGGTCATCCTGAAGTGTGACACGATTGTGGAGAAGTGCTGCCAATAAGCGGATATCAAGTTCTCTGAGAAACCGTCCAAGATCGTTCCGTTCACATTCAGAAAGTTCAAAAAGCCAGAGGTCCAATGACTCTTCATCGAGTTTGCCATCGCGCCAGACAGCAATGTCCAGCAGTTCCTCAAATTGATCGTTTGAAAGACATGGCAATAAGACTGAAGCAAGTCCTGTCCCGAGCATCGTGTCCAAGACTTGGAGGACATCTTCGGTAGGGCTCTCTTGGATAAGTTCGGTGCAATCGGGCACAAGATAGTAGAGTTTCTCTCGTGATTTTGGGTTACGAGTCGCGCTCAGGATATCCAACTGCTGCTGCTTCTCGTAACTTTGAAAAAGTTGCTCCGCTTGCTGCGTCGGTAGGGACAGTAACTTCTTACTTTCCGAACGTGGCGCTATCGTATTTGGGCTGTTCATGCCGACTCCTTCATCATGAGACGGGATCCAATATTGAAGTGCATAAATTCCTGATAACGAATGTTACCTCCGTTTCTGTCTCAATAACTGTTTCGCACAAAATCGAGGTTTTTCGCGGCGGACGCAATTGGATCATCTTTACTGGGAGTTTCGAGGACAAACCAACTATCATATCCAACTGCATGGACAGCATTAAAAACGGCAGGGAAGTCAACATCGCCCTCACCGGCGTGATTGCCGCCAGTATCCTTGATGTGCATCTGTGTGATCGCACTCCCCAAGCTCCGAATTTCCGACGGTGAGTCGTAGCCGAATCCCGTGGCGTTCCCCATATCGTAATAAACCCCAACGGCTGACGAGCCGACATTATCAATAATCTGCTGATGCTGTTCAGCACTTAACGTTGATTCAATGGCAAGGAAAACGCCATGTTTTTCAGCGGTTTCAGCAGCCGCTTTCAACCCATCAAGAAACCGTGATGCACTGATGTGTTCATTCTCGATCTGACCGTTCCCGAAAAACGGCACCAAAATCACGTTCGCACCGAGCTGCGGACACGTCTCCGCCAAATATTGTAATTTTGCGATTCCCTCGGTCCGTGTGCTATCCGTCGGATGCATAAATGAGTACGCCGTGAAGCCACCCGGTGACAGTGAAGACACTTCAATACCAGCGGCTTCTGCCAAACTGTTCACTTTATCAATGCCGCCATCTTGCCAGAGTAGATGTTCACGGTAGTTGACTCCCATACAAATCTCGACCCCATCAAACCCGATCTCTTTTGCCTTCTGAAACGATTCTTCAAAAGAAACGGGCAACATCCCGTCCCGAATACCTACCTTCATAGACTACCTCCTAAAGGACACAACTTTAAATCAGAGTACTATTCATATCAATTCTGCATTTTAACATAGTCTTCGCACGAATTGCAAGGAGATCCACTTTTTCTTTTTTACATTGTATTGTTAATTACGAATCTGTCCGAAAAAAGTTGATTTTTTTCTCATCGATGTGTTAATATATTCCAGATGAATTATCTGTACAGACGCACCAAGAATCATCTGAGGGATAAAAGGATCCCATTGAGTACCGAAAAAAGTCGTCCTGTACGCAAAAAATAGAGAGGATATCTTAATGAAACAGATTATTTGTATAGCTACAATTTTCTTTCTGTCTGTATGTCTCATCCCCGGCGTTTTCTCGCAAACTTTACTGAGCGATGAATTCAATGGAACCGGTCAAGACCTTCAATCCTTCTGGCAGGTCAAAGATGGTGATAAGAGCCCTTGGGAGTTGAAGGATGGACTGCTCGTTGCCGAGGCAGGTTTCGACCAGAATTTGTGGGGCGATGACACCTCCACACGTTTCTATCAGGTCACGGACCAGGACCAATTCGACATCGAAACATCAATGGTCGTTGATTACGCAGATGCTTGTACTGTCGCTGGCATTGTTGTATATTCTGCAACAACGAAGGATCACCAAGACCGCGATGGCCAGTGGGTTACATTGAAATTGTGGGGTCGCGGGGCTGCACAAGATAATAACGCTGTTCTCCAGTACCAGCGTCGTCAAAATGATGCCGCACCGTATGTCGGTACACAACCCGATTACAATCCAGAGCAAGGTGTTATCCCAATTGAACTGCGTATCAAACGCGATGGCGATGAATACGAATCATGGTTCAAGCCGAATGCAGAAGGCGACTGGGTTTCGGTAAGTAAAGTGACCAACGAACTCGAAGAACCGCTTGAAGTCGGCATCTACGTCGGTATTTGCGAAGGCGAAAGTGCTGCTGGTAGGATGACCGTCACTTTTGACTACTTCCGAGAAGCCTCAAGTCCGGCGACACCAGTTGATCCGCGTGGCAGACTCGCCGTTACGTGGGGTGAACTCAAAGGACAACAATAGCATCAAACGCTATTTGCAACTTCTACGAAATTACTGGCGGCTCCAATGCCGCCAGCAAATAGCGTCCCGTACGGAAAAATTAGAAAGGATATGTTAATGAAACAGATTATTTGTATAGCTACAATTTTGTTCCTGTCGGTATATCTCATCCCCGGCGTTTTCTCGCAAACCTTACTGAGCGATGAATTCAATGGAACCGGTCAAGACCTTCAATCCTTCTGGCAGGTCAAGGATGGTGATAAGAGTCCTTGGGAACTGAAGGATGGACTTCTCGTTGCCGAGGCAGGCTTCAACCAGGACTTATGGGGTGCCGATACCACCACACGTTTCTATCAGGTCACGGATCAGGACCAATTCGACATCGAGACCTCAATGGTTGTTGACTACGCCGATGCTTGCACTGTCGCTGGTATTGTCGTGTATTCTGCAACAACACAGGACCACCAGGGCCGAGATGGCCAGTGGGTGACCTTGAAGTTATGGGGGCGGGGTGCGGACGACAACAATGCGGTCCTTCAATACCAACGCCGTGAAAACGATGATGAAGGTTTGGGATATGTCGGTGAATTAGCTGGCTATAGACCAGATCAAGGTGTTATCCCGATTGAACTGCGCATCAAACGCGATGGTGATGATTACGAGTCATGGTTCAAGCCGAATGCAGAAGGTGACTGGGTCTCGGTGAGCCAAGTGACCAACGAACTCGCAGAACCACTTGAGGTAGGCATCTACGTCGGCATTTGCGACGGCGAAGGTCCGGGTAAGATGACTGTCACTTTTGACTACTTCCGAGAAGCGTCAAGTCCAGCAACGCCGGTTGACCCGCGCGACCGACTCGCTGTTACGTGGGGTGAACTCAAAGGACAACAATAGTCGCAAACGCTATCCAAAATTTCTACGAATCGCTGGCGGCTACAATGCCGCCAGTTCTTTTGTGAAAAGAAAATATGAAGTAAGTAACGACTTTATCGTCTATTTGTATAAAAAAAGAGGACGGTTTTCCTCCGCTATTAAAATCGGAGGATTCCAGACCGAAAAACTTTGATGAATGTGACCTTAAATTGGCTTAAAGCCTACATCGATTTTGAATTTTCTCTAACTGAACTCGCTGATCGGTTGACGATGTTAGGTATTGAGGTAGAATCCATTAAGCATCCCGGAGCCGAACTCGAAGGTGTAATTGTCGGTAGCGTCACCTCAATTCGACCGCACCCAAACGCAGATAAACTTGTTCTCTGTCAGGTAGATACGGGTGGGGCTGAGGAACTTCAGATTGTCTGCGGTGCTCCGAACGTCAAAGAGGGTATGTTCGCACCTGTCGCTACAATCGGTGCAACACTACCTGCGGGGTTTACAATCAAGCGCGCGAAATTGCGCGGCGAAACTTCGCAAGGGATGCTCTGCTCTGAAAAGGAGTTAGGGCTCTCTGACGATGCTGCCGGTTTGATGGAACTATCGACGGATATACCCCTTGGAACACCCCTCTCAGAGGCTCTTGGATTGGACGATGTCGTATTTGAACTGGAGATTACACCTAACCGTCCCGATTGCCTCAGCCTGATCGGAGTCGCTCGCGAAATCCGAGCGGAAACCGGAAATCCTTTAAAACTACCGGTTGTCGACTTGCCGGAAAGTGACGTTAACGTCAGGGACCTGACGTCTGTTACGATTGATGCCCCAGAGCTTTGCCCGCGTTACGCAGCACGCCTCATTCAAGGTGTTAAAGTGGCAGAATCCCCAACATGGTTGCAACAGCGGCTTGAATCCGTTGGTATAGGTGTTATTAACAACATTGTTGATGTTACTAACTTCGTCCTAATGGAATATGGACAACCGCTCCATGCCTTTGATTATCACAAGCTCACAGAGAATCGCATTGTTGTTCGTCGCGCCACAGCGGGTGAAAAAATAACAACTCTCGATGAAGTTGAACGCGAACTCACACCCGATATGCTCGTCATTGCCGATGCCGAGCGACCTGTTGCCCTCGCTGGAATTATGGGGGGCTACGATTCAGAAATCACCGACGCGACCTGTGATATCCTATTGGAGAGTGCCTATTTCAATCCATCAAGTGTTCGTGCTACCGCAAAGGCGTTGGGAATCAGCACGGAAGCCTCCTACAGATTTGAGCGTGGTGCCGATCCGCGGACAGTCCTCGCTGCCATTGATCGTGCGGCGCAACTCATTGCCGAATTAGCAGGCGGTACTGTCTGTGAAGGCATTGTTGATGTCTATCCGGGACAGCAGCCATTGACCGAAATTCAACTCCGTCCGGAGCGCGTCAATTTCGTATTAGGGACAACACTCGAAGCATCAGAGATGGTGAAGATTCTAAATCGCCTCGGTTTCGACGTGGACGCTACCGGAGAGATTTATCAAGTCACTGTGCCGACATTCAGGTCGGACGTTACTCGCGAAATCGACCTTATTGAGGAAATCGCACGTGTCCACGGA
Organism: Candidatus Poribacteria bacterium; assembly: GCA_021295715.1. NCBI lineage: Bacteria > Candidatus Poribacteria > Candidatus Poribacteria bacterium. Next base: position 17,394 of record JAGWBV010000002.1, read on the forward strand.
TACGATAATATCCCGACAACATTGCCCAAAGGCGATATTCCTGTGCCAGCACCCGACCCGAAGACAGAAATCCGTAAGCGGATTAAACATTTTCTTTTTGCCGCTGGCATGATGGAAGCGATAAACTATAGTTTTTGCGATCCCAATTGTTTTGATAAGATCCGTTTGAATACAGATGATCCGCTTCGTAACACCTTGCGACTCCGGAATCCGTTGAGTCCAGAGATGTCGGTGTTACGCACCACACTAACGCCGGGACTACTCGAAAACGCACAGCATAACCGTAATCATCAGATAGATACTATCGCGCTTTTTGAAATCGGTGGTGTATTCGTCCATGATGGCGAAGAGAAAGAACCGGAACGTGTTGCAGGTGTTCTTGCTGGGCAAGTCGGGGAAGGTGTCTATAGTGATCCGTACCGACCGCCAGATTTCTTTGACATCAAAGGATTGGTAGAAGGGCTGCTTGAGGTTTGCGGCGTTGTCGATTGGACGCTACAGAACACTGACACTCCCACCTTCCATCCGGGTCGGAACGCGGAAATCCTATTGGGTGACAAACGGATCGGTGTCTTCGGCGAGATACATCCAGAAGTTCTCGAAAATTACGATTTACCCTATAAGGCATACCTCTTTGAGTTTAACCTTGAAGGCTTAGCGGAAGCTACTACATTTGCCAAATGCTTTGAACCCATTTCCATCTATCCAAAGGTCGCGCGCGACCTTGCGATCGTCGTAGATAAAGATATATTGTCAGATATGCCCACCGAGCTTATCTATACAACAGGTGGGGACTCCGTAGACTCGGTGCGTCTGTTTGATGTCTATGAAGGTGAACAAGTCCCGGAAGGTAAGAAGAGTCTCGCCTATACGATCACCTATCATTCTGCGACAGAAACGTTGACAGATAAAGCGGTCAATGCCCTTCACGATAAGGTTGTCAAATGCCTGAATCGGGAGTTAGGCGCAGAATTGCGAATGTAGATGCCCGATCAGAACTATGCATGCCCATCGAATAAGGAATCTATTTTCAGCCATCTCGCGCCACTACGACCTCCTCAATGCCCTGTTAAGCCTTAAACGAGATGCTGTCTGGCGTCGCGAAACGGTCAAAGCAAGCGGTGTTGACTTAGGGAGCAAGGTCCTGGATGTCTGCACCGGCACGGGTGAACTCGCTCTTGCGTATGCCGATAAAATCGGGACAGAAGGTTTTGTTATTGCTTCAGACTTCTGCTTTGAGATGTTGGTTATCGGTGATGAGAAGGTGGAGCGGAAGGAACGAGGAACAGACACCAGTTTTCTGGCAGCAGATACCCTTATTCTCCCCTTTTCAGATGATACGTTCGACGTTGTTTCTGTCGGTTTCGGTATCCGAAATGTCTCAGATCTGGAGATGGGAATAGGCGAGATGACGCGCGTAGCGGCACCGGGAGGCAGAGTCGTTATTTTGGAGTTTACGCAGCCCGTGAATCCATTATTTCGGAGTCTCTACTATTTCTATTTCACCAAGATCCTGCCTTTCGTCGGGAACTTGATCTCCGGGAGCAAGGACGATGCCTATGGGTATCTCCCCCGTTCCGTCATGAAGTTCCCGAATTGCGATGCCTTGAAAGTCGTTATGGAACAGTGTGGATTGATGGATGTAGAGTTCTATCGGCAAACGTTCGGTATCGTTTCGATCCACGTTGGAAAGAAACCGATAACTATCTGAATCAGGATTTACCTTTAACCAACCGTTCTACATGTGCTACAACCGATTCAGAAACCCCTTCTAAACTATAACCGCCCTCCAACGCAGAAACAACGCGCCCCGATGCGGTCTCCTCGGCAAGTTCAAGAATTAGGTCTGTCAGTGTAGAAAATCCGTCTGCTGTGAGTTCAGTCCCTGCGAGTGGGTCAAGGTAGTGTGCATCGAATCCTGCTGAAATTAAGATGACCTCAGGTGAGAAATCTTTCAAGGCAGGGATGAGAACATCCGTAAAGACTGCGATGTATTCGTCATCACCGCTCCCCTCGGGCATCGGTGCGTTCAGGTTTGTGCCACGTGCTTTTCCGCTACCCTGTTCGTAACTCGAACCTGTACCGGGGTAGAGCGGCGACTGGTGGATAGAGAAAAAGAAGACCGTCTCATCTTCATAAAAAATGTCTTGTGTGCCGTTTCCGTGGTGGACATCCCAATCCACAATCGCGACCTTTCCGATGCCGTGTTCCCGTTGAAGATAACGAGCGGTAATCGCAATATTGTTGAATAGGCAAAACCCCATGCTCTGGTTTTGCGTGGCATGGTGTCCGGGTGGACGTACCATAGCAAAGGCATTTTCTACTGCTCCTGTTACGACTGCATCCGCGACACGCAGCACCCCACCCGTGGAAAGTTTTGCTATATCATAAGAAGCCTTCACAACGGGAGTATCGTAGGTGAGAAGCAATTCTCGTTCGCAATAGTGCTGAATGTGTTCAGGATAGGTTGGTTCGTGTGCGTAGCAGAGTTGAGCGACGCTTGCGGGTGTTGGTTCGATGGGGTGTAACTGTTCCCAGACTTCGCTTTCCTGAAGAGCGGCTAAACTCGCGCGCAGCCGATCGGGTCGTTCCGGGTGGTTTGGACCGGTATCGTGATTAAGGTAGTCTGGATGATAGGCGAATCCTGTTTTTTGTGTCATGATCGTGCTTGAGTCTAAATTTTCCTTTCCGAGCGTGCTCAACATGCACAAATCAAAGCAATAATTGGCAGTTTCAGCACTGTTAAGGCAATTATTGGGCGTTACAGGGGGTCTTGTTTATAGAGAGAAGGTCGAGTTCTTTGTGCAGACGAGAATTCGCGTCATTATCTCGATGGACACAGATGCAATTAACACCGTAATTTCTTGCACAATACCACTTTTCGTGATTTGGAATTCGATCCTTCAGTGATTGGGTTTCACCGATATATAAAAACGTGTGTTTGCTTGTTCCATCTAAACCAACGGTACGTTTTGAGAATATGTAAACTGCTCCAACAGAATTGAAAACTGTGTCTGTAGTATAAACCTCAAAGGCATAGTTCCCGAATTTGCCTTTAAACGTTGCATCGGCTATTTTTCCCATGTTGTTCTCCTCTGTGCCCAATTTTGTTATATCTAAAGCACGGCACTAAGTAAGATTCTGCCTCCGCTGCAGAAGAAATTTAAGGGAAAGTTACAGCCCAAGCGAACTGCCAAGTTGGGGTCGAAATTTTTGGGAAGGGTTCGTACTCGCGAATTACGTTGCCAAGGCCAACACCTGACGGATTTTCTTCCTGCTCAACTTCCGTTTCAAAAAGTTCGGGGAAGTCCACAGATGAGCGAGGCTGAGGAATTTCATCCCCGTACCGTTTTGCCGTTTCTATCCAACAGAGGATAGCGTCCTCTCCATTCGCTATCGCTTCGTCGATGGTTTCCCCATCAGAAATACACCCCGGTAAATCGGGAAATTCAATTAAATAACCCCCACCTTCCTCATCAGGCAGTATACTTATATAAAATGGATACCCGAGCTCATTCATAATTCATACCTCCAATTGATCTATCATTTTCACAAGTCGTCGAATATACACAGGTCTTATCGGGCGGTGGTCAGGAATAGTCAATTTACTCCCTGAATCGTGACGTAGTGTGACGTGGCTACCGCCGCCGCCCGGTCTACTGATTGAAAACCCGTACCGCCTTGCTAATTTTTCAACATCGGCAATTCGCCAATCATCCCGCGGATTGTTCCGCATTTTTTCCAGCAATTTATCTCGACGCATGGAAATAGTACTCCATACAGGGTCATTTGCAATCGGTAGGATAGCACTTTAAAATTATAACGCGTTATATGCCCATTATCAAGTTAAAATTCAATTGGAAAAATTACGCAGGGACACACCCGTGGTCATGCCTCGTTCTCTATATCGCCATTCCGTTATCCACGAAACAGAATTTTTCTCATTTTCCCCGGTTGTGCCCAATTGCATTTACCAGCACCGTTAAGCTGCCGTAAGAGCGTCGGAATTTCAGGATTCTCAAGCTCACTTTTAATTCTGCGTGCGGCATCTTCAGACCAGCACGGGATGAACGCATGCATCGATTGGTTACCTTGCCATGCCTGCCCATCTACGCAACTCAACACAACTGGATTGAACCGACTTCTCCCATACGCCTCCCACATCACTTTGAACGGCGCAAACGAATAAGTGCCGACACCGAACAGTGCCCACCAATATCCTCTATCAATCGTCGTTTTGAGAAGCGTTCCCTTTCGGAATCGTAGCGTCTCTTCAGCATTACAGAGATATTCTTTCAACGGACTATGCTGTTCAATCTGATGCTGCGTGAGCGGCTTTCCAGTTTCCCGATGATAGGGTAGCAGTATCCATTTGTGAGGGATTGATGTGTCTTGCCGCCAAATCTCCTTTGTCGCGAGTGGGTATAAAAATGCTTCAGGGAGGTGTGAAGGCTTGTCTTGAAAAATAAAAACGCTGTTGGCACCGCATGTATTCACGCCCTGACGTGGTGTTTGTGTCGGGGACAAGTTAAGGTCAACGGTTGTGCCTGTATTCAGTTCGTTGAGGCCCCGCACAACCCGCCACGGATCTGCAGAATCATTAAGTGGAACAGCCTTATGCTCAGTCCAGTTTCCGTCCGATTCCCTGAAATATGGAATGGGGAACGTCTGGAACGTATCGCACTGAAATTTAGCACAACCGTATGATGTGCCGATGCCTTCAAACACTTGGGTCGATGTGAATTCATAGACTGTATCTACGGCGAAATTACGCTGATTTGCCCTATAATTTCGAAAACCACTATGCGCGCCGTCACCGAAAAAAAGGGAAAGCGGCAAGTAAAAATACCCGACCCCGTTCTCTTTTAGGAATTGACCGAGAGCGATCTTCAAGACAAGTGCCGCAATGTCGATACGAGAGGAACCTAAAAGTAACTGCTGTCTGTCTGGCACTAGTCCTTCTGCAAGAAAAGAAGGTTTTACACGCGTTTTGTAATCCGAGGGCAGATCCGCGAAATTCATCCACGGTGGGTTCCCGATAAGAATGTCATACTTTCCTGCGTGCGACTCTATAATCACATCTTGGCAAAAGAGTTGGGATACTGGGAAATCAACGCCAAATTCTTGTTTGACTTTTTTTCTAAACCACGCCAGATGTGAAGCGTTCATCTCAATGAGCGTTAGGCGTGATAAGCGTTCTGGGGTGATAGGGACCCCTCTACAGCGTGCAATGTCCAGAAGCGCAAGGATAAATGCCCCTTTTCCTGCTGTGGGGTCGCAGATGTGTGCGCCATCAATCCATGCGTCGAAGATATCCCACTTATCTATGAGCCATTTTGCCCATTTCAGCGGGGTAAATACCTCTCCAATTCCAAGCAATTTATCCAACATAGTGCTGTGTCAAGTTGAGTTTGATAGTATTGTAAGTTGGGTTGAAGGGATTTTCCTGTAGGGGCAGTCCCTTGTGGCTGCCCACATCCATCATTTTAGGAGTGACACAGCAATAGTCTTCAAATTCGAGGATGGTAAGCGTGAAATCTTGATCGCGACTCTTCATTGTGGGTAATTTCCGAACCGCGATCTTCCGTTTGATTCATTGTTTCGTCGCTAGCTTATCGAGATGCCTTCACTCTCGCCCATGTTGTTGCCAGTTTCCCTTCCGGTTCAACAGCGAAAGCGTCCTCCCATCCATTGAGTAGCTGCGCAATCTCATCCGCCTCAAGGGCGCGGCTGAGAAGGACGATCTCGTCGATACCACCGGTAAACGACTCTGGACCAAATTTGAGTTGCAAGGTCTCACCTACGGCAACTTTGCCACCCCATTCCGGTTTCCAATCTGTTTTGTCGGCTGCCAACGCGCCGTGTTTGCTTTCGGGTTCGCCATCAACGTACATCTCAACATTCTTTCCATCGTACGTTCCGGCGACATGATACCACGTCCCTTGTTCTAATTCTGTTTTGCCGTAAAATCCGGGTGTAATACCGTTGGCTGTCCAGACTCTGAATGAGAAACCATCAGGTATCGGTTCACCACCGGACTGGTCTTCTAACAGATAGGCACCGTTTTTTCTGACACCGGTATCTGAATCGGCATCTACGCGGAACCACGCAGCTACGGTCAATTCTTCGCTGATGCTTTGGAGGCTTTTTGAATCGCCTACATCGATGCTACCGGCTCCACCCGCAACGACTGCTTTACCAAACTTACCGTCTTCAAACTTAAAATTACCGACTATCTTTCCATCGTTACCGTTGTCTGTTGCATCTTTAACATCGCCTTCAAAGAGCCAAACGCCAACGATTGCTGGATCGTCTTCTTCCAATGCCCATGAGGCGGTGCACAAACATAAAAGCAATGCCAAACCTATACATAGCGATTTCATTTAAATGTCTCCATGAAATGTTAAATGCCCAAAACATTGTCGGGCATAAAGCCTTAATTTGATAATGTCAGGTTAACAGGTTTTCCTGTATCTCTTCTGTATTAAGGTATTATATCATATTTCTATCTTTTAGCAGACGCTTTTTCTGCGAGAAAAAAGATAGCAACATACCTGAAGTTGAACATGACAAATTTACTTGTAGGTTCACGTAAAATATGCTACACTTTAAGACATCTCTGGCGACTATGTTACGAGATTAAAGGGTAAATTAGGAAAGTGGATTACGCGAATTGATCGCTGTCGAGGCACGGAGCGGGAAGCCAAAACTTAAAACGGTAGCCTGCATTCTCACTGCAAAGCAGGCGGAAGCGGGTTTAAGGAGCGCGTGTGATAGTTTAAAAGCACGTTGTTCCTCCGCAAGGTAAATTAGAAAAGTGAAAAGAGGGAATCAGATGGTTCAACAGAGCACACCGCGCGCATTTCATGTAATGACGAAGCCGATCGGTCCAATATGCAATTTGGATTGCGAGTACTGCTTCTATCTCGATAAAGAGAAACTCTATCCCGAAACACGTTCCTTCCGCATGACTGACGAAATTTTGGAAAACTACGTTAAACAATACATTGAGGCACAGGAGACCAACGAAGTCACGTTCGCATGGCAAGGTGGCGAACCTACGTTGATGGGAGTGGACTTCTTCCGACAGGCAGTCAGGTACCAGCAGAAGTATAGACGTCCGGGGATGCAGATTCAGAACTCGTTTCAAACGAATGCCACACTCCTCGACGATGAATGGGCGGAACTGTTCAAGCGGAACAGATTTTTAATCGGGGTCAGTATCGACGGCCCCCCGGAAACTCACGATAAATATCGCTACGACAAACGCGGCAGACCGTCCTCTGAACAGGTAATTCGTGGGTTGCGTGTCTTGCAGGAGCATAAGGTCGATTACAATATACTTTGTGTTGTCAACAAACATAACGCTGAGTATCCGATGGAGGTCTACAACTACTTCAAGGAGCTTGGTGCAGAGTTTATGCAGTTTATTCCAGCCGTTGAGCATTTCGGCGGAAAGAATGTATCCCCGCGTTCCGTCACAGCGCGGCAGTACGGTAAATTCCTCTGCACTATTTTCGATGAATGGGTCGTGAACGACATCGGAAGAATTTTCGTCCAAATTTTCGATGTGGCGTTAGAGGCATGGTTGGGCTATAACCCCAGTCTCTGCGTTTTCAATGAAACCTGTGGTGATGCACTCGCAATTGAGCATAACGGCGACCTCTACTCCTGTGACCATTTTGTGACACCTGACTATCACGTCGGAAACATTGCGGAAAACACTATTGCTGAGATGGTGGATTCAACGTTCCAACGCAAATTCGGGACCGATAAACGGGATACACTGCCCGAATACTGTCGGAGTTGCGAAGTGAAGTTCGTCTGCAATGGCGGCTGTCCAAAGAACCGGTTTATCAAAACGCCTACCGGTGAAGATGGCTTGAACTACCTTTGTGCTGGCTATAAGCAGTTTTTCAATCATATCGACGAACCGATGAAGATGATGGCTTCCGCACTTCAGGCGGGACGACCTGCGAATAGTATCATACCGATACTACGCCAGCGTCAGCAGGAGCAAACACGCGCCAGTGCATCAACAGGTTCACAGAAAGTCGGACGGAACTCGCCGTGTCCATGCGGTAGCGGTCGAAAGTATAAGCAGTGCTGCCTGAACAAAAGGTGAATCGGGACTTGTGTTTAAAGAGGCATCTCCTTGTCAAAAAATGTGATCATTATAGCAGGTCCAAACGGTTCCGGCAAAACGACATTCGCTCGTGAATATCTTCTCGATTCGGAGATTTCCGAATACATCAGTGCCGATGCAATCGCGGAAAGATTGGTATCCGATCCTGCGGATTTGGACAGCGTTAAACTTCAAGCAGGACGACTCTTTTTTGAAGAAATCCAACGCCTTATTGAAGCGGAGAAAGATTTTGCCGTGGAAGTGACGCTTGCGGGGAAAGGGTTTGCAAGAATTATCTCTCAACTGAAACGTGCTGGATACACAGTCTCGATCGTCTTTATTTTTCTCAAATCCGCTGAGACGTGTGTTGCCCGGGTCCGAAATAGAGTGAGTGCGGGTGGGCACCATGTGCCAACGGAAGATGTTGTACGCCGGTTTTATCGGAGCAAGCACAATTTTTGGTACACCTATAGAAATCTGGTGGATCGATGGAACCTTTTCTACAACTCTGTGGAACACTTTCAAGAGGTCGCTTCTGGTGAAGGAAACAGTGTTATAGTAACAAACGAGACTTTCTTTGAATTGTTTATGCGAGACATTCGCAATGGAGGCACATAATGTGTCAAGATGAACTAAGCCTTGAAACCCATAAATGGTCACGTGAGATGCTGCGGATCGGCAATCGCGCCGTCAAAAGAGCACAGGAAGAGAACCGCAAGAAAGGGATTCCAAATGTATATGATTTCAACGGGCATCTCTACTATGAACTCCCGAATGGGGAACTCACGAAGGAAGATCCGTATCCTATATCGGAAGAAAGAGTCTCCTTGTGAAGTGATGATGGATTTTCGCGAAGGATACCTTATCTGTTTGGGTCTGTCAAGAAAAATCAATCTGATTTTTCTTGACAGGTTTTCCGACTTATGTGAGACTTTTATCAAACAATTGAGGATGATGCCCTAACGGTTAGAGGGCCCATGGTCGTATCATCATTTTAGGAAAAACCCTCCTATATTAGATAAAGCCATGAAGACACTCCATTTAATTGTTCGTATACTTACACTCTCAACACTATCTTTCTCATTCCTGTTATCTGGGCAGGCACAAAGGATTAACATACCGGATCCTGTGTTGCCCCCAGCGAATGTTCGCAGATCTTTTGACCTTGACCCGTTTTACCAGCAGTGGATTGATGTAGGGGGTTTTCCGGTCATCGCATCGGAGAAGGTGAATCCTTATGCTGTAAAGGAAGCAGCGTATCTCATCCATCAAATGCTTGAGCACCGTCCCGACATCCTTCAAGCTTTCGTACAATACCGGTCGCGCTTTACCATAATCGGATATACCGAAACAATAACGCAGATTCCCGAATACAGTGACCTCCAGCCCGATTTTTTTGTCGATATACGGAACCGGGGTTTAGGAACTGCGTCTCCGTATGAACCCGCTAGTGGCAGCGAGGAAAACCTGCTCCACTATCCCGGGGATCCCTATGAAGGGGGCAGTGTCCTGATTCACGAGTTCGCGCATCTCGTGCATCTCGTTGGATTAAAACAGCTTGACCCAGGATTTGATGACCGACTCAAGAGCACATACGTGGCAGCAATGGCGAAAGGATTGTGGAAAAATAGCTATGCTGTTGTAAACGAGGCGGAATACTGGGCCGAAGGTGTAGGGGCTTGGTTTCACGGCCTACATCCAGACGACGCAAAACTATATGGGGGCACACGGAAGGACTTGGAAACATACGATTCGGGGCTCGCGGCATTGCTCAAAGAAGTCTTTGGCGATGGTAATTGGCGGTATACCCCGGTCACAACTCGTCTCTATCAGCCCCACCTTCAGGGATTTAATCCACAGAATTTACCAACGTTTCAATGGCCCCCAGAAACACTGGCTTTGAATAAAGCATTTACGAGTGACCCGGAGAGCACTGGTGATGGGCGGTGGGTCAACTTACCCCCGTATCCGCCAAGTGAAATCCCACGTCTGCAGGCACTGAGAAATGAAGGCGACCCCACGACAATTTTTATCGCGAACTTTGGAATTGGTGATGTGTACGTGTATCGGGTAGAACCTGACAGGACAGAGAGTTTGTATAACCGCTTATACCATGGTCATAGGGTAGGCTCCTATAATACTCATGTCGGATCACTTTGGCTGCTCAAAGATGAAAACGGCAAGAACCTGGCAGTGTATCGCGCCGAGTCAGAAACCGGACGCATTTTGATTCTTCCTAATGTAGGTACGAAAATAGAGGGCCCTTGGCTCTGGATGATCGCGCCGACACAATATGAACTACTCGGTTCGGAAGCTGCCGCATCAGGAATGGATTACTTAGCCATCGCGAGTGATGGAGCCGTGAAGGAGCAGGACATTGCTACCAATGGCGCGATTGCTGGTACCAAGGTTGGAAACAAAGCGTGGACTTCTGGTAAACTTGCACCAATAGGAGGCGATAACATCACAGAGATGGTGACCACTATCGGCTTGACAAAACTCGGTTACATTGAATACCATGTCGCTTATGGTTCCATCGCCTTGGAGGTGCCTCGGGAACAAAAAACCGTGATGCATGTCGGCAGTGATGATGCCGTCAAGGTTTGGCTCAACGGCACTCTGGTCCACGAAAAACTTGCTGATCGAGGGGCAAACGATTATCAAGACGGTTTTCCCGTCACGCTGAAACAGGGTAAAAACCTCTTATTGGTTGCGGTTTACCAAGGGTGGGGAGGCTGGAGCGGCTTTTTCGGGTTTGAAACAGATGCTGAATACAGTATTCTTCCGCCGCCAATGCGTGAGGATATCAATAACGACATTCTCCCAGAAGAAGAGATTAATAACAGTCCGCAGGTGAAAATGCCGGACGCGAATTTAGCCGCAGCTGTGCGACAGGAACTCCGTCTTGCCGCAAGTACCCCTATCACAGAACAGGTGATGCAAAGGTTAACGACTCTGGGTGCCTCCGACCGTGAAATAACGAACCTCACTGGATTGGAACACGCTACGGGATTGGTCCGTCTATCCGCTTGGGAGAACCAAATTCAAGATGTGAGTCCGCTTTCAAAGCTGACACAATTACAGGAACTACATCTTCAGGCTAATCAGATTACAGACATAACGGCGTTTGCAGGTCTAACAGAGTTAAGGCATCTACATCTTTGGGGAAATCGGATTCGTGACATCAGTGCGCTTGCAGGATTAACGAAATTAGAATCATTATGGCTTGCTGGCAATCCGATTCAAGATAAGACACCGCTTCACAGACTCCTTGAACAGAACCCAGATATGGAATTGGATATTGAGGTCGTTGGTGTAGGGGCATCCCCGGCAGCGGTGCCGGAGAGACCTGCCCAAACCGCACTTCTTGCTAACTATCCAAATCCGTTCAACCCAGAGACGTGGATACCGTATCAATTGGCGAAGGCTGCAGAAGTTACGGTTTCTATCTATTCTACAGATGGGAAGTTGGTTCGGACGTTGGCGTTAGGGCATTTACCGGCGGGTGTGTATCGGAGTCGAAGCCGTGCAGCCTATTGGGATGGAAAAACAAAGGCAGGTGAGACTGTCGCAAGTGGGGTCTATTTCTACACACTCGAAGCCGGCGAGTTCACTGCAACGCGCAAGATGTTGATCCTGAAATAGTATCAAATGACCCCTAAACTCCGGTAGCGGGAAACTCGGTGCGGTTAGAAACCGCATCTACCGGACCCCGAATGGAGAACTGACGAGAGAAGATCCGTATCCCTTATCGGAAGAAACGGATTCAAGCGAGGAAAAATGTTAACTATCTGTTATGACCCGTATTCTGGCACATTAGGTAGATTCACGCGTGCCGAGATTTTTGACCTCGTCGCTGATGCAGGCTACGAAGGTATCAATATCCCAGTGAATTCCGGTTTTCTCGGTGAACTCTCGACTGCAGAGATAGATGATGCTGTGAGTCTTGCTGAGAAACACAATCTTGTTGCCCCAACGATTGGGTTCGGCAATCACATCTTGACAACCCCCGCCCGACAAATGGAAGCGTTACAGCACTATTTGACGCTGAGGTTATTGGGGTGTGGGTGAACCCCTCCGAAAACGTATCGCGACAGGAATCTCTGGACGCACTTTCCGGGAGTCTGGCTCAGATGATACCTGCTTGCAATGAAAACGGGATGAAGATTGCGCTTGAGTTTGAGAAAGGGTGTCCGCTTGATAACTATCGGGAAGGCGTGGCATTCATTGAGGAAACCGGTCTGCAGGTCTATCTGACGTGTGATACGTATCATCTTTTTAACGATGGGGCTGAACCGCACACGGCGGCACACGCCATGAAGGCATGCCTCGGTGATGTGCATGTATCGGGGAGTAACCGCGGTGAACCGGGGGGTGGTGTTTTCGATTTTGAGACGTTTGCGCAGGGTTTGAAGGAGGTCGGTTTCTCGGGTCCGCTCGTTGTCCAATACAAGATGGAAGATGTAGCGAGTATTGCGCGCAGTTGCGAGTTTACCAAAGAGTTTCGATCGATGATACAAGCATAGAGAGGAGATTTCGGATGAGACGGATTGTCTTTTTAATTTTCGCCATTACCTTTATAATAGGTGGGCAGATTTATGGGCACGTGACAGAACACCCTCCAACAGAAACAGGGGATTTTCAGTTTGTTGCGCATCATGAAGCCTCTGACATGAAACTTACGAGTGGACAGGGTGCGCTTAAGTTCAAAGTGCTCTATACACGCGACCATTTTCCGCCAGAAGTCGTCACCGCAATTGACAAGGCGCACGGGGGATTTGACGTAGACCGGCGGGAAGGGAAAGGTGAAACCTATTTTGCACTTCCAGGTGTCGGTATCATCCAAATCAGTACAGACCTGAAGACCACGCGACTGATTGAGACGCCTCCTGCACTGAAAAAAGCCAATGCACATTATACGACTGTCTGGTCCACCTCTGCCGGCACACCCTATCTCTCTTTTCCCGCGAATGATGTCGGCAAGATTTTCACGACGACGATGGATGGAACCCTCGTTCATACATTGGAAGCACCAGACGCAATGACGGATTTCCAACATCAGGCGGTCAACACCTATTTCAGTGAAGGCGGTAAGTTTGTGCCTACCGGTATAACGCATATTGATGGCATGCTTTACGTTACGACCGGTTACTCTGATTTGGATTACATTTTGGGGGCGAAACTCACGAGTCTTGAACCGCTTGAGGCAAGTTGGTATCCGTTGGCATTCGGCGGTAAAGGTGATGAACCGGGGCAATTCGGCACAGGACATCACATTACAGTCCCGGACGGCACAAATCGGTTGGATGCCTCAGATCGGGCAAATGCAGAAATTGAACGCTATTCCCCAGATGGCACCTACTTAGAAACACTCTCCCTTATCAAAGGATCGTTCCCATGTAGTATTGACTACGAAGCAGGATACGCTGTCGTCGCATGTCTCTTCGGACCGAATAAGGAGAAAGGCGCGCCACTCTATATCTTGGAGGGTAACAACCTTGTCTCAACGGTTATGTTAAAAGAAGAATTGGGTGTAGAGACCTTCCAGCATCTGCACGGCGCAGTGATCCGTAAGATTGATGGCAAACTTTACATCATTGCGCAGTCGTGGAACCCTGGGGATATCGTCATTTTGGAACAGGTGATGTAGGCTCTCGCACTGTAGAGGGAGGCGAAGGCGTTACGCTTATTTTAGTTGTGTAAGGCTGTTCTCGTTCGGCACATACAGATAAGCGTTCCTGCCAGTGAAATATTGGGCGTAGACATTCTTCCAATCGCTATTTGTGAGTTTCCACCGGGGGGCGGGACCGAGTTTAAAATAGACAATATCCGCTTCTTGGAGATTCTGAAAAGGATAATCCCCAATCGGGGCACCTCGATGCCGAGCCACGAAAATAACGGCATTGTGGATACCACGTTCTGCTACCATCGGCGGAAGTTTCTGATAGACAGGACTCCAATTCTGGTACACCTTCCCAATGCGGACATAACTCCACACGATGTTGACGCTCAGCAACAAAAAACATATCCCGACACCAATCGCAAGTCCGCGTCTCTGGAACGGTTTGAACCGTTCATAGAGGATGAATATTCCGCGCGCTGCCAACGGGATGAACCCAAGGAACGTCGACTCGGTGTAATAGCGAGCATTCACAGGTGTGAATCCCCACGTCGACCCCTCAAAGTAAAAGAAGGCGTAAAGCAATAAATTGCCTACAAGTAAAGCGAGACAGAACACATCGTATCCGTTGCGCGAACGATGGAAGAATGGCAAAAGGACGAGACACCAGGGCAGGATTAACGGCACAAAGGCGATGAACCATGTCACCGATAATTCTATGTCCTTCAATAAATTGTGGTGATAACTCCCCCAACCGAGCGCGTTGAAACTGATACATGGGAGGATGTGTCGCCAGGTCCTTTCAATCGCCCATGCCGGTGTAAAAATAAATGCCCGTTCAAGATCGGGTTCATAGCCCTCCGTGCGAAGACCGAAACCGATTTTGTCGTAGGGCTGCGCGACCGTATGCGTGAACATGTATGGATCTTCCGTGAAATGCGCGTTCCATGCCATGCACACGCCAAGCATCGCAATAAACGGGATAAAGAAGAATCCTAACCGTTTCATTGTGGGGAGCAACGCTTGCGTCGCTTCGTGTTGATGTTGCCATTGGGTGAGCAGATAGTCAAGTGTTAACAAACCTTCGAGGGACTTGCGATAATCAGATACTTTAAACCATTCGGTGAACAGATGGTAAAGTGTTAACCCCGCGCCGACAACGCCAAAGACTATTGCCGAGAGTGGACGTGTATTGAACGCGTATCCCAATGCAAACCCTGAAAGAAGCGGATAACCGATCCGCGCGAGAAGAGAGGCTTCGCTTTTACAATTCAGGGTTTTGAGAAGTGTAAGGAGATAAAGCGAGAGGTAGAAACGACTCACAGGCTCGCTGAACCATGTTGAACCCATCCCGAGTGTTGCGGGCGAAATGAGCGCGAGCACTGCAGCGACCAGCGCAATTCCGGGATGGATCTCTCCATATATCTCTTTCACAAAAAGGTAGAGAAGTAGCAGCGCACCTCCCGTTGCAAGTGCTGGAATCAGCCATGGGGCGTTAATAAATACGCCGAACATCAGCATCAAGGCATTTCCGAATGGATACTTTGAATACCATTTACCGTTTTGAACGTTGATATGCGGTGAAGAGGAGAACCCGTGTTCCGGTGGGGCGGGCACTGAGAGTTTACCTTCCGAAAACAACTTTGCTTGGAATAGATACGAAACGGTATCTGGCTCAAAGTAGGAGAACTGGAAGTAGATACCGCATAGGATTACGGATAGCAGTAAACCGAGTATCGAGATGATGTAAATAGGTTTAATTTGCATTGCGTTATTCGGTGGTCTCTAAAAAAATTTGACATTCGTTCCTCAATACGGTATAATATCATTAAATTCAATTAAAATCACTGATTTTTTAATAGCAAGTTTCAAGTTACAAGCAATGAAAAAAATGTGTAACGTTATTACATTTAATATTCATCACCATCATTCGGTCCACTTCTGAGTAGAGCGGATGAGGGAATATGAATAAATATCTTTGATACGAAGCAAGTCTAACTTGTCTGGACCCTGGTAAACAAGCCGCTCTCCTCCGTGCCGCGTTGTCGGTGCGCGTGAGAAAAAGAGCAAACCGTTTACTGGGTTTTTTTTTGACTTTTGATCGAACCGCAAGGAAAAATTGAAATATGGAAAAGTTTGATAAACCTGCTGGGACGAATGATTTTCTACCTGAGCAGATGATTCAGCGAAATTTCGTTGAAAATATCGTTCGTGAAACCTTTGAAACCTATGGATATGCACAGGTTCAGACCCCGTTGTTTGAATCCTTTGCCCTATTATCGGAGCAATCCGGCGAAGAGATCCGTCACAAGATGTTCACGTTCGTCGGTTCGGATCGGGTGGATTACGCTCTGAGACCTGAGCTGACTGCTCCTGTCTGTAGACTCATTGCCAATGGCAAACTAAAACACCTTCCTTATCCGTATAAACTCTACTATATCGGGCAGTGTGCCCGGCAGGAACCGGTTGCTGATGGTACCGAAGTAAAACGGGAATTCCGACAAGCAGGTGTTGAACTTATCGGACCGACTTCTGCCCACGCAGACGCTGAAATCATTACGATGCCGATCCGAGTCCTTGAGAAACTCAACGTCTCGCATACAAAGTTAAGAATTGGAAATACGAGAGTCTTCCGTGAGATTTTCAAACAGAGCGCGCTGGATCCAAAAGACCAAGCAGAAATGATTTGGGACATCGACCATCTTGTAAGTCTCCGTAACGAAAGTGAACTTTGGGATATCGAAACACTGCAGGATACACTCAATATGCTGCGGCGTCTGCAAGGATCTGACTACCAAGGCGATTACAAAATTGATACCGCCGCAATTCAGAATTTAGTCGAAAGCACTGCCCCTGCCTTAGCAGAGAAACTACCCGTAATTGCTGAGGAGACTTATAAGGCGAGATGGCACCGGTATCTCAATGTTTCTGAAGAGATGGCACAGTGTTGTATAGATATCTCAAAGGTTTGTGGTGATAGAAACACTGTGATGACAGCATGGGAGACGCTTCTCGGCGATACCGCACAAGCAGCACGTCAGGAACTGCTTGCTCTCTGTAACTGTCTGGAAAACTACGGTATTACAGATTTTGAAATTAATTTGGGTATCACGCGTGGGTTCGATTTCTATACCGGAACGGTTTTTCAGATCGAGTTGCCTGAGAAACGTTTACCACTCTGTGGTGGCGGGAGATACGACAACCTGATCGCTTCCTTCGGCGGTCCGTCAATACCTGGTGCTGGATTTGCGTTTCAATTTGACGCACTTGTAGAAGCCTTTACTGACACGAGCAAGGTACCTGTTAATGGGAGAAAAGACTACTTCATCGCAGTGGAAACACCTGAAGGCATTGCGGAAGCACAACGACTTGCTGAAACGTTGCGGAAATCAGGTAAGAACGTTGAAGTAGATTTGATGGAACGTGATTTGCAGGCACAACAGGATTATGCCAGCCAAGCGAACTACGATTACTTGCTCTGCTTGGTCTCTGATGAGTTGATCCGCCGAATTCAAATCGAAACCGGTGACACAGAAGTGGTCACCCTCGACGGTCTCCTTTAGATGTTTCGCATCTGTTAAAAACTGGAAACGAATATCATCGCTCATAGACATCTAAATCCGATCAGGATCGTTAGTCTACCTATCGGTTAGATTGGAGAAAGGACAACGATTAAAAAAATGCAAACGGAATCACAACGGACGCTGAAACTACTGTTACCGAAAGGGAGTCTACAGGCGGATACGCTTGAAATGTTTCAGCGCGCCGGTTACGAACTTAATGGTTATAACGCGACGGATAGATCCTATCGTGCAACTTTCCAAAATGATAGCGAATTTCAAATCAAAATTTCGCGTCCCCAAGAGATACCGGTCTACGTCGGCATGGATGATTTCTATGATGTAGGAATTACCGGTCAAGATTGGGTCGAAGAAACTGACGCAGATGTTGAAGAAATATTGCCGCTCGAATACGGACATATTGATATTATCCTCGCGGTGCGTGAAGAACGAGACGACCTCAACACATTTGATGATCTGGTGAATATCTCAGATAGAGATATCCGCATATCTACCGAATACTTGAACATTGCCGAGAAATATATCCTTGAAAAGACGGAAAATAGAATCGCTCCTACGATTCTAACACCGTGGAGACGACTGAACACTCTCGGCAGTTACCAATCGCCTATCACGCTTATGTTGTCTTTTGGTGCCACCGAAGGGAAACCCCCAGAAGAAGCGGATGCCATAATTGACAATTCTACGGCATCACGGCGCACCCTCAAGGCGAATGAGCTTAAGGTGATCGAACTGTTGCGCGAATCCGAATCCACTCTGATTGCGAATCCGAAGGCACTCCGGGACTCATGGAAACAGGAGAAGATTGAAGAATTGAAGCAGACCCTCCGGAAAGGTTTGCGTAGACGGCGGAGTCAAGCACTCCCCGGGCACATTTAAGGAGCGTAACCGATGGCAACCCCTTTTATTAAACCGCGCGTCCCGCGCGGGATGCGAGACATTCTACCTGAGCAGATGATTCGCAGACAGTATGTTATAGATGTGATTCGGGACGTGTTCGAGGAATTTGGGTTTGAACCCCTGCAAACACCTGCATTAGAATTATCGGAAGTCCTCACGGGCAAATACGGACCGGAAGCTGAAAAACTCATTTATCAGGCAGGACACGTTGGCGGAAAAGAGGACATTTCCCTTCGTTACGACCTGTCAGTACCGCTTTGCCGAGTTGTTGCGATGCATCCGCAACTGCCGAAACCGTTTAAGCGATACCAAATCGATCCCGTCTGGCGAGCGGAACGCCCGCAAAAAGGACGTTACCGTCAATTTTTCCAGTGCGATGCGGATACGGTAGGCACCGAAAGTATGCTCGCTGATGCTGAAAACGTTACTCTCATCTATCAAGTACTAACTCGACTCGGTTTTGAACAATTCGAGATTAATATTAACGATCGAAAATTAATCACCGGCATCGGACAATTCGCTGGTGTTCCTGAAGAACAACTCGGTGGACTCTATCGATCTATTGATAAGTTGGACAAAATTGGGCTTGCGGGGGTCCGGGACGAGTTAGCGGAAAATCAGATTCCGGAACCTGTCATTGAAAAATTGCTCGCGCTACTGCAGATTGAAGGTGATACAGCGACGGTGTTGAACGCACTCAGTGAACAACTCGGAGATTCCGAAGTGGCGAGAGAAGGTGTCGTGGAATTAGAAGACCTGGATAGCTATCTCACAACGCTTGGAGTACCCGACAAATTTTATAGGATGAACGTTTCAATGGTCCGTGGCTTGGAATATTACACTGGACCGATCTATGAAACCGTTGTTGAGGAACCGAAAATTGGGAGCATCACCGGGGGTGGCAGATACGATGAGCTCATCGGAAGTTTCAGTAAACAGAGTTACCCGGCAACCGGAACCAGTTTCGGTATTGAACGGATTATTGACGTGATGGAAGAATTTGATATGTTTCCAACGACCGTAGGCAAAACGGTGACACAGGTGTTAGTCACTGTTTTCGATGCTGACCTCGCCCAGGAATCCCTGAAATTGGCGACGCTTCTGCGCCAAAGTGGTATCCGGACAGAAGTCTACAGTCGTCCGACGCGACTCAGCACACAGATAAAGTATGCGGATACAAAAGGGATCCCGTATGCTGTCATTCTTGGCTCTGACGAATTAGAAGCAGGCAGCGTGGCGATTCGAAACCTCGCAAGCAGAGAGCAACACATCGTTCCGAGAGAAGAATTTGTTGGACACATCCAACGATGGATAGACGGCTAAAGTGATTATTCACGTAAATGATTACATAGCAATAGGAGCGTTAAGGAAACATGAAGCAATTTTATCAACGCCCCAACTTCACTCGCTATATTGTTATTCTCTGTTGTATTGTTCAAGCAGTACAACTGACAATTGCGGGGTGTAGTCACACAAAACCGTATTATCATCCTGATATACCCGATAGTGCGAAACATGAGAGTAAAACGGAAGACACTCTCCAGTACCGTCTATTATTACTCGGTGATGGTGGTATCCCAAAACCGGATGAACCTGTTCTAAAAACGCTTAGGGAATGGGCGGAGAAGGATCCGGAAAGCACGAGTATTGTCTTTTTAGGAGATAACATGTATCCTGAAGGGATGACGGAGCGGAAAAAACATGAAGCAACGACTCGGCTTACACCACAACTCGCGGTTGCCAAATCTTCTGGAGCTCATGGACTCTTTATACCTGGTAATCATGATTGGGCGAAAGGAAAATCGGAAGGACTTAAGGCAGTTCTTGCACAAGAAAAGTTTGTCAACGCTGCCCTTGCGGGTGAATCGAATTTTCTTCCACCTGGTGGTTCACCCGGTCCTGTTGCACTCGAACTTCCAAAAACCAAACCTGTAGTCCGGCTTATCGTTCTGGACACGCAGTGGTGGCTCCATCAACACGAGAAACCGCAAAAATCTCCTGAACAGGTGATAGAAGAACTGGGAGCACTCTTAGATACGGAATTACCGGTCATTGTTGTCGGACATCATCCACTGGAAAGTTATGGATCACATGGTGGTTTCTACGACTGGAAGGCACACCTCTTTCCCATCAGATTTATGAAAAAGTGGCTCTGGATCCCGATACCGATAGTGGGTCCCATATATCCATCCGCACGGTGGTATCTTTACAGATCCGATCAAGACATGAACGGCGCACGCAACAAAAATATGGTAGCGCAGTTAAACCGAGCGTTTTCCATGCGAAAATTGCCACCGCAAGGTCCACCGCTCTTAATCTACGCTTCTGGGCATGAACACTCCTTGCAGGTTTTAAAAGGTGGAGTTACCGATTATCTTCTCGTAAGTGGGGCAGCAGCGAGCCGAAAAGTGACGGAAGTGATGTCTGGGGAAAATACACTTTTCGCACATCAACATACCGGTTTCATGGCGATAGATTTTTTCAGCGATGAAAAAGTTTTACTGCAAGTCGTTGAACCCAAAGGGAAAGGTGTCCTATTTCACCGATGGTTGACTTTTTAGGATTTTGGCGGTTGGTTTCGGGAAAACGAAAGCATTTTTAATAATTCCGAGCGAAGTTATAGTTTTTCGTTGGTGCGTCTTAAACTGATACCACAGTCTGCAAAAAATCCTTTCGAGAATGCCCTACAAGCCCCTTAGAAAAGATGCCCTGCTATGGTAACCCTACCCGTAAAATACAGGGTCATTGTATCGACTTAGCGTGGATTTTAGAATTACTTGGGCAGTCTAAATAGGCGAGGTTGGAAACCTCCCCAGGAAGAGGATACATGAAATAGACAGGACAAAAGCGTGTCCTGTCTACCTTTCGTCTTTTTCTGCTTTACAATGCTAATTCTCTGTTTTACGATTCTGGCGGGCGTACCTTAGAAATTCCACATCTCGTAGATACGGTTCCGCCTCCCCTAATTCAAAACGCATCTCCTGTAAATCTCCAACAATTTGATTTAAATCTGAATCTACCCGACGGTAAGTCTGTTCGGCTCTCTTTGGATTATATCCAGAGGTTCTCAGGTAATACGATGTTCCCAACCAGACGCATGCGAGTATAGTGATTGTTGTTGTCCCGATAACGATTGCCACAATAGCGGTAAGCGCGGCTGTCAATTTGAAGATAAAGAAGAATGCCAGAACGAGAAAAATCAGTAGTAACGCTAACATGTCTGTTCTCCTCCTTTACTCACTTGCGCCTTTGGCGATTTTGATGAGTCGTTTCACTTCCTGTTTCAGGGCATCCATCTCTTGTTGAACATCGCTTACTTTCTGCTGTAATATTTCTATCTCGCGTTGCGATGCTCCGTTTCTCAAGCCTTTTTTCTTTGCCGCGTAGGAAGTCCCCATCCAGACACATCCAAGCGTTGTTACTAAAATGCTTCCAAATATAATAGCGATAATCAGAACGACTTCTCCCATTTTAAACCCTCCGATTTTCCAATAAAGTGTTGTTTGCTATTATTGAGTCGGTAGAGCACTGAAAGGATAGTAAAAAATGGTTCGCCAATGTGAATTAAACGAATTTTGAAGTCGTATCTTCATTTGGAAGTTGAAACGGTTGTTCTGTATCGTTGTTTTGAAGTAAGCGAGCGACATCATATCCTCTCCGGAGCAATTCGATTAAAAGCACGTCATCCGAGGCTTCATTGACCGAACTTAACGTTTGCACACTTCTGTTAGATTCGGAATGAATTGACATCGCTTCCGACGCATCCCGAACGCTCGCATAGTTTACCCCTAAGTATCGCTGGGTTGTTACCACGCTCTTATGCCCTAACATTTCTTGGACGGCATAAATATCGTTCGTGTGTTCATAGAGACGTTGCGCGTAAGACTTTCGCAGGGAATGTGTCCCGAGTTTTCCGTTGAGTCCTGCTGCCTCAAACACATTTTTTAGTACATCATGCGCTGCTATTCGCGTCATTGCTTTCAAGCCTTGTCCCTTCCGGGACGGAAACAATGGACGGGTCGGATCAACATTTCCATAGAGTTCAAGATGCCAAGCGATGAGGCTTTCAATCGCCTGCCTGCCGTCTGTGTTCACAGGTACTGCTCTCGATACCTCGCCGCCCTTTACAATGTTTCGATCAAACAGCAAATCAGAGACCGGTTTGTCGTTCTGCCATACATCATTCACTTTCAGAGCAATCAGTTCGCTAATCCGTCCACCGACGGAAACACCGAGCATAAACAGGTTTCTGTTCCGAATGGCAAATGTCCCGTCAAAAGCCACTGATACCTTACGGATTTCGGCGTTGTCTAAAGGTCTTGTGCCTTTCATAATAAAAAACTCCTTGTTTCTATGCGTACATAATATTTAAAACGGAATCATATCCTGTTGGTTTCTAAGTTATGTTCTGTAAAAGCAATCTATGCTATCTCGGCGTAGTGCAAAGTTCATACACTAATTGCTCCAGAACCCCCGTTTTACTGAGGTCGCTTGTTTTCAATTGGGTATCCACGATGAGGGTCTTCTCAATCGCATCGACTAATTCCTCAGCAGTGAAAGCGTGAAGGGTCTGAAAGACTTTGTAGGCGACATAAGGGTTCTGCTTAAGAATGTTGTGCGTGGCTGTCTTCGGTAAAAAACCCTCTATTTCTTCAACAAGGGGTTGAAAAATATTCTTCGTAAACTCTGAGAACTGCATTCGACTACGGAAGGGGCGAAGTCCCTTCTGGTCTGCGATGAGTTTGGCTTGGAGGGCAAATCGGAATTGGCGTGTGATCGTCGAATTAACCAAGATAGGTTCCTGACCACTTGCTAACACCTCGTAGAGACTCTTTAGTGCCTGCCCGGCTGAACGTCTGCCAATGGCATCGGTGAGGTCAAAGATGCTGTCAAATGTGTGCTGCGTCACAATATTCTGGATATCGTTCGCGTCAATTTGACGCTTGTCACCCACGAAATCGACAATCTTATTGATCGCTTCGGCAATTGTGTGCATATCACCACCGGTGCGAGTCCTGAGTTGCGTGAAAGCACGGGGGGTGATCTGTTTATTGAATTCACTGAACTTTTCCGAGACTTTTTTATACAACGGGTCTCGATTTACCGATGGGCCGGCTTCCACCGGATCAAAGGATCTATAGCGTCCCACACCCTCAATCGCTTTAACGAGACGGTTGCGTTCGTTTACCGATCCGCGCACGATAAAAATCAGAACGCTGTTTTTCGGGAGATCCGCTTGGAGCCATTCAAGAAGCAAGTCAATCTCATCACTGGCACCGGTTTCAGTGCCATACGTATCCAGCTGTTGGGCGATTTCCGGCAAACGTTGTAAGAAACCGCGCTCTTCATCGGTTAATTTTGGACCTAACTCATCAATAAGTGCTTCAAACGCATTTGCGAAGTCGAAATGCTGTTCAGCGATTTGTTGCGGACTCACCTCTAATAGTTTTGCCATTGTAGAGATAGATTTTTGTGGGTCTGTAGTTTCAATTTTAAACGCATTTCGGAGAAGCGTTACCGGCGTTGTCCGTTGTTGGGTTTTGAAAAAGGGCGCGTCGCGAACAACAACCACTCGCCATTTTGACATGACCGGATAGAGATCAACTTGGCTGAGAATTTCTCGAATTGTTATATCGGTGCCGTCGAGAAATGTAAGGTTAAAATCGCGTGTCTCAGGTGAAAGTAAGTGATCGAGCATCTGTTTGAGGGTTCCCTCAATGAGGAAACTTTCCTCGCCACAGAGAAGATATACCGGTAGGACTTTGTCCGCTTGGATCTCGCGAAGGATGTTCGGTGCGGGCTTTGCAGGTTTCTGTCTCATGAGAATCTTTTAGCTTCGGGTCCACCGCTTTGGGATGAACGCTATGCTCCTTATATTTATAATAGGCTTGATTTCTACACATACGGAGGTTTGTAGTATATGCATTGTATATAAAGATAATGCAACTCCCCGTGCTGATGGAGGTCTTTATCACTTGTGAATCGTATAAGGCTACAATACTAAGGAAAATACAACGCCGACCTATGCTATGGGACCTTCTAAGGAAGACTGATGTTTGTGAAGTACAAGCCACTATGCCTTTAGGTTTGGCAATAGGTGGTATTTATGGTTAGGGCAAACTGCCGCCAGAAGGGATTGCTCACGTTGCGGGGTCGCTGGCAGTTTCCTTCTGCGTACCCGTAGTAGCAAACGCCGAGAAGCGTTTCGTTGGATTCAATGCCCCACACTTTGGACATTCCAGAGGGGAGTTGACATCACTGGCACGTTGGAGGACCTCAAATTCAGCTGTACAGTCATCGCAGTGGTATTCAAAAAGTGGCATTTATTTTCCTTTACGCTGTGGTGGGGCGGATGATGAGTTTTATCTTTGTGCCTTTGGGTGGGATTATATCGGTATTTACACGATACGTCCGATCATCGGTGCCAGTAGGTAGAGGATGGTTGAAAAGCGAATCTGGGTCGCGATAGACGGCGATAATGTTATGGAAGAGCTGGGCAGTAAATTGATTATTCTTAAGCCGTCCACCTGTGAAGACCCATGGCGTTTCCTGCATCGGCTGTTCCGTAAAGGCATTCCATACTAACTCTCTCGCACGGCGCGAGACAACTTCTTCGCCTTGATTCCATTCTACCCAGATGTCAACAGGTGCTCCTGTAGGTGTTCGCGGATCACCTTCAACTGAAAGATTCATGCCGGGTGTAAAATCTAAAACCCCGAGTGCTGTCAGTATGTAAATCGGTTCTGCATCAACGATTAAAATGCTTTCATGTGTTTTACCGAGTTTACCGCAGGCAAAGAATTCGATATTGGCATCTCCACCGACAATGTTAATTTCACCCGGCACCCTTACCTCACGTTTGCTGGTATCAAAAACAACGTTGCCGAGTTGATAAGTATTTTCGCTAATTTGCTTCGGTTTTGCCAACTGAACGTCTGCAGCTGCCGTGGATTGTGGAAACACAGTGAGTTTTTCCGAAGCACTGTTATCACTGTCGTCTGCATCCGAGAGGGCGATGCGTGCCACAAATTCTATCTCTCCTTCTATTCCTGGTACCCAATCGGTTGAAATGACGGTCTCTGTGAGTTTTGAAGTCCAAAGGACTTCGGTGGTAGTAACCTTTTCATCATTGACATAGAACTCGATGTTGAGAATATCGTCAAGAGGAGTTCCTGTATTCCGAAGAGTAGCACTCAGTCGGACGGCTTCGCCGACGCGTGGCGTAGGAGGCGAAAATCGGAGGCTTCGTGGAACAATCCCGATATTTGGTTCAGTTGGACCTACCAGCGCATGACTCAAGGACATCACGGTGAAGCAGGTCGATAAAAAATCGCTCTCAGATCCGGTCCATCTTCCATCAGATTCCTGTTGTGCAACCAGCATCCGTGAGATTTCATCGTACCAATTGTAACCAGCAAGCGTGTCTAAGGTTGGCGGAATATCACAAAACCGTTGCAGCGAAAGTAAATAGTAGTAAAGCCATGAGTTAGAACCAGGGTTACGGGTTAATGACCAATGCTTTTTAACCCACTCAACCCCCTTCTGAATCTGCAGATCGTCAACTGGAACGCCACACGCCCGAAGTGCCCACAACCCTGTTGCAGTCATACTTCCATAGACACCTATTGCCCACGGTGAACCGTCATCAACCAAATTGTAGAGCCATCCCCCTGTTTCGGTTTGGTTCCGGCGAATCCATTGCTCGGCACGTGCCCATGTGTCCGGAGGAATATCAATTCCCCACTGCTTTGCGGCATAAAGTGCGTAGATAACCATGTTCATGTGGGCGCCATCGGCACTATAACCGTATCCCCAACCGCCATCGTCGCGGTCGTCCGTGAACTCACTGCCGCTGACGGGAAGTTGCTTTTTGACTAACTGATTCACAGCGAACTGGACACGCTCTCTGTAGGTGGCATCTTGCGTCGCGACTAAAGCCGGGATAACCACGGCAGATTGGTAGACAGCAAATTCGTTCCAGTTCTGCGCCAAGAGGAATTCTATCCCTTTTTGGACGGGTGGGTGCGAAGCCGTGTGCCCTGTTGCGAATAATGTTTGGAGTGCCAATGCTGTTTCTTGGGTCTGATCTTCACCGAAGTTCCAAGACTTGCCTGGGATAAAGTTTTCAGCGAGACCTTTTAGGTTCGCCCCGCAGGTAATGCAGATTAAGATGAGTTGGTTTTCAGTTCCACACTGCAAGCAGGTTCGGCTATGTCGTCCTTGTTGTGCTTCTATCCAATTAATACCCTTCGTTATCGTGTTCTGGATCTGTTCAGAGGTGACGGGCGGGAACGTTCGCGACACAGCGGTGATCGTTGCATGCGTGCGGTTATTGCCTATGTCCGTTTCTTCAATGTGTTTTTCACCGGTCGGGTTGACGACCGCATAAATTTCGGTCTTACCGGGAGGGGGTTGCCACTGTGTTTTCACACGTTT
The DNA here is from genome assembly GCA_021295715.1 of Candidatus Poribacteria bacterium. Classification (NCBI taxonomy): domain Bacteria; phylum Candidatus Poribacteria; species Candidatus Poribacteria bacterium. Next base: position 44,056 of record JAGWBV010000002.1, read on the forward strand.
GCTCTCTCCCGGTTTTAACTCCAAGATTACATCCTTACAGAGGATTTGGAGCGGTTGTGTTGCTGGATCTGCCTCGTAGAGGTCAACAACCAGATCTTGGTTCATCGTTTGTTTTCCGCCGCCGATGTTCTTCACCTCAACTGAAATGGTAATCTCTTCTCCTTCAACCGGTGTTGGATTGGAAAAGGAGATACTATCAGTGTCAACACGGAAGTCTGGCAGCTGCGCGAATCCACTCGTGCTAAGGGAGGCAATAACAAATATTCCGATTGCCAATTTTAACAGTAGATTTCGGAAACTGACGCAATGCGTCAAACGAGGATACCTAATCATGATGCACCTCACATCTGTCAAAGAAGTTGTTATGATTCCGATGAGTACCACAACCGGATTTCGGTTTATCTTTCAACGCGGCGAACGTGGCAACTCCTACCAATTCTGAATTAGTTTCCTGCCCAGTGCCCGACGGAAACCGAGGAAGGTTGCGGAATAGGATTTTTGAACAGGGGCTGTCCACCTGCCGTCCATTTACTAATTTCACCTTGGAATGTTTCACCGAGTATATCCGCTATCCAAATACCGCCATCTGTAGGTGAAACACTAATTGCCACGATTGCCATGCCCGCAAGAAATTCAGCTCTCTTGCCCCCGTCTGGTCCCAAGTTCATTAACATGGATTGCTGTGAAACGACCCAGACACTTCCATCGGTGATATTGATGCGCGGTGACGTGGGATTCGGAATATCGGTAATTTCTACCAGTTTCTGTCCGCTCGCTGAAACCCGCATCAAAACACTATGTTGACTGTCAGCGATCCAAGCATTTCCTTCGTAGTCAACGGTTACACCTTTGGGTTCACCCATCGGTGGTGCGTCTGCGACTTTGTTTCCTGCAGCATCATAGCGTGCGATAGGACCTCGTGCGTTCGTTATCCATGCCGAACCGTCTGTAGGGTTTACTGCCACTGCGGGTTCATGGGCGGGTATTGTCGCGACAACTTGGGCACCGTCACCGGATACTTTTTTAACAGCATCAAGACCTGCGATCCATGCTGAACCATCGGCGGGGTTAATGGCAATCTGGTTCGGACGGTTAATATCGGGAATCTCTTTAAAATCGCCAGTATTCGGATTGTAACGATAGACGGTATTTGCCGCTGAAACTGCGATCCAAACAACGCCATCTGCTGGATTCACTTCGGCGGCAGTTGCTTGTGGTAAATTCGGAATAACCTGTGGATCGGCGTTTCCATCGGCGTATAATTTATAAACTGTATCTCCTTTGCTGACGACCCAACATTCTCCATTATATTGTCCATAACTGATGGAAACGCATAGAACCGACAACACCATTGCCCAACACATCTGCTTAATCATTTATATCTCCTCATTTTACTGTATGCGCTTGAAGCGCGCAATATATGATTCGTAAGAGCGCGCTATAAGCGACGCCTCCATTTTTTAAATCTTAACACAGTTGCCGTTAATTTTGCAAGAAATTTCATGCATCTTTACGGCCTACTATCCTGCTGAGATATTCGAGTAATCGACCGGTTTCAATTTTCTCTTTATTTCTTGATTTTTTTCAGGAAGGCGTGTATACTATATAATTAAAGTTCTGAACGGGCAGTTAACTGGATGCGTTTAAAACCTTATATTACCTCATGGAAAATGAAAATGAAATTTATTTCAACAAATAAACAGAGGACTGCCATCCCTTTAATTGGACTACTCATTTATCTTTCCACCGTTCCGATGCAGTTGTCCAATTATGTTTTGTGTATCGGTTCAGACGGGCACGTCGAATTTGAAATCGCAGTCAATGGGCAATGCACTGACACACACGACCTCCACGAAGGGCATACAGAGATTGCGATTACTACGGATACCGCCGGAGAGAGTCACTGCGGTGCGTGTCTTGATCTCGCGATCTTCGTCTCTTTAGACATTGAACCCTATCTTGTTCCAGTTCAAGATGCCTTAATCCACCCACCTCTTTGCGTAACTACACTCATAGCACTCCGAGCAAATGCTCCGACGATTCTAACGCATACTCCTTTTCTGGATATCACATCAGTAATAGACCCCACTCTCGTATCTCTTCGGTCCACGACACTCCTCATTTAAACCACACCCCTTTCTATTTACAGCGACGTTCATCGCGCTCGGTGCGCTGAGAGTTCGGCATTAATTCCCATTGATATGAAATATTTTAGCCCTGTGCCGACTATTGTAAGCGGACACAGTTATGTCTCGTAGGTTTTCCTTTGAAGCGCAGTGCGAAAAATAGACCCAACGACCAAGTCTGAAACGAAGCGGAAGGGTTTTGCTTGGACGTTTCCTCAATTTATTCAACTCGAAAGCGAAGAATGCTAAGTCTCAAACCACGATACTTATCCGCAAGGGAAAATTAAAATGCGTATGAAACTCACATTCAACTCCATCTTCATGATGGGCATAATTTGTCTGTTAGCCTTAAGCGTATGGCAAATGCCAACTGCCTTTTCAGATGAAGCCTTTTCAAATAAGGGTGGGCAGGTTTCGCTTGAGGTGGCAGTCCAAACAGCGCTGCACGAAAACCCGGATATCAACGCGATCCGTGAAAAACTTAAAGTTGCCCGCGCTCGAATTGAGGGCATCGCGTTGTTTGATAATCCCAAATTGGAAACTGAATTCGCTGGGGGGATAGACGGCGATCAAGGCCTCGAACTCACCCAATCGTTTCAACTCGGTGGACAGCGAGGACATCAAAGACGGATTGCGAAGATCCATCTCGAAAAGGTAAACGCTGAACTTGCCGAAGCGTCTCGCTTGCTTACGAAATTAGTAAAGATAGCCTTCTATGAGTTGGCACTTGTCCAAGAAAAACTTAAGTTAGCGAAAGAGGTTATCGAACACAGCAAACAGATGTCCGATATTGCACAGTTTCGGTATGAAACTGGCGATATTTCGGTAACACAGGCAAATTTGGCAAATATTCAACTACAATCGGCACTGCGCGAAGTGGTAAAGTTAGAAGGTGAATTACAGTTGGCACAACTTGCACTGAATGCTTTAATGGGCGCCCTGCTTGAAACGGTGCGTATCGCTGTCGGTGGTTTTCCAGACGCTTCAACAAGTTTTGGAAACCCACAAGCGACAGCCAAAATATCACCAAATGCTATTTCAGAATTGACGCTTGATGCCTTGAAAACACAGGCACTCGCGCGTCGTAACGATCTAAAATCGGTTCAATTAAACGCCGAGTTAACTGAAAACGAACTCCGACTCGCAAAAGCCGAGAACATTCCCGATTTAAGTGTCGGTGCGCTTGTCCAACGCACCAGCGGAGAGAATCAAATCGGCGTGAAATTGACGGTCCCGTTGCCATTCTTCGATCGGAATCGTGTTGAGATTAATGCGGCAAAAGCGCAGCAGCAGGTAGATGCTATCGAAATAAGCAGTCAAGAACGACAAATTAGCCAAGAGGTAATGGCAGCGTTCCTCTCTCTCAAGACCGCGCAAAAAACGCTCAAGTTTTATGAAGGTGGTTCAGTAAAATTACTCAATGAAAATCTCAAACTGACGCGGGCTGCCTACGAATTGGGCGAAGCAAAACTCTTGGAAGTTATTTTGATGCAGAATGAATTTGTCGAAATGCGATTTGCTTACCTTGAAGCACTCGCAGCGTACTATAAGTCCCTGGCTCAACTTGAAGCGACTATAGATACATCCGTCGAATTACTGCCATAGAAGCGCGGTAGAATAGATTGATACTATGCGGCATGTCCCGATGATTTGGACAATACAAGGAGAAACCAAAATGTTACGTTATTCTCATTTTTCGCTATTTTTTTCAATTGTTGTTATTGCGATAGTAGGCTTGGTTCCGCTAAACCTCACGTCTACGCTAACTTGGGCTGACGGCACAACTGACGACGGGCATCAATCGGATGACGAGCGTGCTGATCATACGCACAGCCAAGGAAATACGATAACGCTTACTGACAAAGCAAAAGCCAACATCGGTTTGAGGACTGCTGAAGTTGATGTCCGCTCCATTGAAACGATTGTACACGTTCACGGCAATGTAATGGCGCATCCCGAATACCAAGCAGTCGCCACACCCCGAATCAGCGGTATCGTGAAACGCATCCATTCCAGTGTTGGTGAATTTGTAGAAAAAGGTGATTTACTGCTTGAACTGGAAAGTCTGGACTTGCAAATGGCGCAGATTGAAATGGTTGAAGCCGTAGCAGAAAAGAAGTCATTGGAGTCCAAATTGGCGAGACTGACAGAGGTTTTCGCCAAGCAAATTCGGCGGGAATTGCAGACCCGTCAAATCGACTACTTGCAATCGCTTTCCGAGCTACAGGAGTTACAGATCGCAATTGAAAAACGCAAAGAACTTGCCATAACGGAAGTTATTAGGGCTTTAGAACAGATGCGGTTCAGATTGGTTAAAGCCGACGTTGAACTCCGATTGCTAAAAACGACATTCAAGAGAACCGAGGCACTCGCAGAAAAGCGTATTTCCGCGCAGAAGGAACTCATTGCACAAGAAGCAGAATACAGAAAAGGACAGAATGAACTGGCAGATGCGAAGCGTCAATTCCAAATCCTTGATGTCAGTGAACAGACGCTGGAAAAGATCCTCCACGGCAGCAGGGAGACAGCGGTCATCTCACTCCTGGATGCTGACGAAGTGGACACAAAAGTTCTACTGGAAAAATACGCGATCCTCAGTGAAAAAGGAACACAATTAGTAGAAACAGAAGCGGCATACAAAATCACTGCGATTAAGGTTGCAGCCAACAAACAACGTGCCTTGGCTGCCGGTCTCACCGAAATGCTTCTTGAAAACTTGGCTAAGACCAAAACTATTGTATCCTTCAACGATTTGTCCACCGATGCCCTGATTGAAAATTACCTTGCCTTCGTTGAGAGTTCAGAAGCACTCGAGGGAGTGCTCCAATTGGAAGAGTCACTTCGAAGCGCGAACATCACCTTAAACAAGGTTCAGCAGAAACTTCAGGTGTTTGGATTGACCCTCGACGATATAGACAAGGTCGTTCAAACCGGAAAACCCACTCCAATATTCTATGTTACGGCACCCGCTTCCGGACAGATCATTGAGCAACACGTGACACTCGGCACAACGGTTGAAAAAAGTAATATGCTTTTCTCAATACTCGACACCGACCGTGTCTGGGTTGAAGGGGAGGTTCATGAGGATGCGCTTGTCCGTCTTCAGGACAAGTGGCAGATAGGTAGCGAGGTTCGCATCCGTGCCTCTGCTTATCCAGAAACAATTTTCACTGGGAAAATATCACATATATCAAGTGTTATGAACCCAGAGGAGCGCACCGTCCACTTTTGGACGGAAGTCAACAACCCCAAGCATAAACTCAAACCAGGGATGTTTACTGAGCAGGTGATTGTCTTGGAAAAAGGAGCCGAGGTCTTGAGTGTTCCGCTGAACGCCGTGCTTGAAGACAAAGGGAGCTGGTTTGTTTTTGTCGAATTCGGGGAGACTTACACGAAGCAGGAAGTTGTCGTGGGCGCGAAAGACGACCAGTATATCGAAATCAGAGAAGGATTGTTTCCAGAGGAATATGTTGTGGTGCAGGGGCAACATCAGTTGTTGAGAGCAACAGAAGATGTCTCCGAAGTGATGGGTGCCCATGGGCACCCGCATTAGCGTTTTTTAACGATTGGTTCTTGCGCTCCTTTCCATTTCATTACGATCAGACTTTCGGGGAATTCACGACTGAAATAAGGATCTGTACGGTTTTTTACTGCCTTTATTAATCCAAAACGATAGCCTGCAACAACGGCGCAGGGTTTTTGCTGGGGTGTTTCTGCAGATTTAAGGAACGCATTTGAAAGTTCTAACGTACGTAGTTTACCCGCAAGGAAAAATTAAAATATGTGGTCGAAAATTACCGAGATTTCTCTCAAAAATAGACTCCTAACGCTTACTTGTATGGTTGCAGTCGTCATCATCGGATTTCGGATGTTTCAATCAGCACCGATTGATGTTTATCCTGACATCAATCCGCCTCGCATTACTATACTCACTGAGGCACACGGGTGGTCTCCTGAAGAGATGGAGACCTTGGTTACGTTGCCTATTGAAAGTTCGATGAACGGTGCGCCTTATGTTACACGGGTCCGGTCTTCCTCCGCGATTGGTTTGTCCCTTGTGTTTGTTGAATTTGAGTGGGGAATGGATGTGTTTCTCGCGCGACAGATGGTCTCTGAGCGACTTCAACTGATCGCACCGAATTTGCAGGAGGGCGTTGATGCCCCAATTATCTTGCCGACTTCCTCCCTCTTGGGCGAGATTATCGAATACGCGCTCGTCGCTGAAACGGGAGAATTTGATGAGATGGAAATGCGAGACCTCGCAGATTGGGTGATTCGCTACCAACTGCAATCTCAGGGTGGCATTGCCAATGTGATTAACATCGGTGGCTACGTGAAGCAATTCCAAGTTTTCGTCGATCCTGAGCGGTTGATAAGTTATAACCTTTCACTTGAGGACGTTGCTTCTTCGCTTGAGAAGAGCAACGAAAACTCAGCAGGCGGTTTCCTCATCAAAGATGCTCGCGAGTTGATGATTCGGGGATTAGGGCGGATTTCTTCGGTTTCTGACATCGAAAACGTCGTTGTTAATGTGCAAAAACATGGCAGACCGATTCTTGTTAAGGATGTTGCCTCGGTGAAAATCGGATCGCTTCCAGAAATTCGACGCGGTGCGGGAAGCCACAATGGAAAAGAAACTGTCTTGGGCAAGGTCGTCAAGCAACCCGGTATTAACACGATAGAGCTGAGCGACAAAGTGGTTTCCACCTTGGAATCCTTGGAGAAATCCATGCCTAAGGGTGTAAATATTAAGGTTGAATATGCCCAAGCTGACCTAATTCGGCGTGCTGTTGACACCGTTAAAGAAGCTCTACGCGATGGCGCGATTCTGGTCGTAATTGTTCTGGCTATTTTTCTCTTCAACATTCGGACCGCCCTGATTACTTTGACTGCGATCCCGCTGTCTTTGATTATAGCCGTTATCGCGCTTCTTTCTCAGGGCGACACGCTTAACATTATGACGCTCGCGGGTTTGGCGATTGCGGTTGGAATGGTCGTTGACGACGCGATTGTTTACGTCGAAAACATATTCCGGCGATTACAAGAATATTTTCGTCTGCGTTGGACGGGCGAGGAACCTGAAGAAACACCCTCAGAGGTTGTAGCACGAGCGAGTGAGGAAATCCGATCCTCAATTGTCTTTGCGACCTTGATTATCATCCTCGTTTTTGTGCCCCTGTTCAGCCTCAGTGGTATGGAGGGCAGAATGTTTCGTCCGCTTGGCTGGGCTGTTGTTATTTCGATGGCAGCATCGCTACTCGTTGCGCTCACAGTCGTTCCGGTGTTAAGTGACTTGCTATTGACGCGTTTCCGAAGAGGACGTCCATCAGAAGGTCCTGAGTCGGTCCCTCCTCCGGCAAAAGAGAGTCCGGTGGTTGTGTGGATTAAACATGTTTATCGTCACATACTTGTCTGGGTTATGCAATTGCGTTGGGCGATTGTAGTGGTGGCACTGCTACTGGTGGTCTTGACTGTGGCAGCGATACCTCGCCTGGGACGCGAATTCCTACCTGTGATGGATGAAGCTACGTTTATTATCAGTGTCTTCTCACCACCAGGTACCTCGTTAGGAGAATCAACGCGTATCGGTAGAGAGATGGAAACACGACTCCTGACGATTCCAGAAGTAACGAGCGTGAGTAGCCGCACCGGGCGCGCTGCGGCGGACGAGCATGCCCACGACGTAAACACACATGAGATCCTTGTGAACTTTATCCCTCCCGATGAACGAGAGAAAACGCGAGCAGAACTTCTTTCAGAAGTCCGTGAGTTGCTGTCTCCTGAAAACTTTCCGGGTGTATTGGTATCTGTCGGTCAACCGATTCAGCATCGCCTCGACCACCTTTTGTCAGGGGTTAATGCGCAGGTAGCACTGAAATTGTTCGGGACGGATCTCGACATGCTCCGGGCAAAGGCGGAGGAAATTCGGGCGGTCATGTCGAGAATCGACGGTGTAGCGGACTTACAGGTGGAACAGCAGGTGCAGGTGGAGCAGCTTCAGATTAAGGTAAAACGACTTGAAGCAGCACGCTACGGCTTGCGGGTCGAAGATGTGACGCATTTTACAGAAACCGCACTCAAAGGGGAGTCGGTGAGTCAGGTTATCCAAGGCCAACGCCAATATACGCTCTTGATTCGAGTCGATCCGACGCTCGTCAACACAGCCGAAGCCGTCGAAAGCCTAAAAATCCGAACGCCATCAGGCGCGTTCGTCCCACTAAAACAGGTCGCCGATGTTGGTTTTGGTTATGGACCGAACACTATCAATCGCGAGAACGTTTCTCGGCGTATCGTCATCCAGTGTAACGTCCAAAATCGGGATCTCGGCAACTTTATTGCAGAAGTTCAGCGGGAAATCGACGAACGGGTCGAATTGCCTGAAGCGTATTTCCTGTCCTACGGCGGGCAGTTTGAAAGTCAACAGGCGGCACAAAGAAAAATTATGATTCAGACAGGTTTTGTCCTCATTGGTATCTGTGTTCTGTTGTTTTTGGCGATGGGTTCATTTCGGCTTTCGTTGTTAGTGATGCTGAATCTGCCGTTGGCGTTAATCGGGGGTGTTATCAGTATTTTTCTCACAGGCGGAGTGTTGAGTATTCCGTCGATGGTCGGCTTCATTTTGCTATTCGGTATTGCTGTGCGAAATGGAATTATTTTGGTGACACACATCAATACGCTGCGTTCAGAAGGTATGTCGCTCTATGATGCGGTGATGAAGGGTGCCGAGGAGCGCATCAGTCCGGTGTTAATGACGGCACTAACGACAGGATTGGGGATGCTGCCGCTTGCGCTTGCGCACGGCTCCGGGGCAGAACTCCAGAAACCGCTCGCAATCGTCATCAGTGGCGGGATGATAACCGCGACGATCTTGACGCTTATTGTCTTACCAGTGTTATATTACATTGTCGAATTAAACTGGTTAGCGAGTTTTGAACGTAAAACCGGTTCCTAACTGCCGATGGGTTTTTAAACTGCTCTATGTAAACTTTCTTGTGGTGTTCTTCGTTTAAACCCTCAAATGAAAGGATTCATTATACCGACCCCACACGACAGAAAGCATTGGACCTAATCTCTGTGACTTTTTTGCAACTTTTTTCGTCGAACGGTGTCTAATAAGTATAAGGAAGAAAACTTACGAATAAGGAGAAACAGAATGAAACGCTCACATTTCTATTGTCTGACCTTTGTGGTGGTCCTTCTGTTTGTTGGAATCAGTGTGGTAAGCATGGCTGAAGTGGCTGTTTTAAAGCTGGAGATTTCCGATGTCGTCAGTAATGCTGATGCCCGGCAAATTCGGCGGCTCCTGGAACCTTGGGCGGCTCCAGAGGACATCACATTCCACACACCTGTGGACAAGAACGGTAGAAAACGACTGTTCACGACACGTGTGGAAGTCAAACCGAGACAAGGTCCTTCTAAATTCAGCGAAACACACACGTTTGATGTCTATGACATTATGCGTCAGCTTAACGATTCTCGTTTCAGGGGTCGCCATGGCATTGGACATTCTCGCGTTATTAATACCGAGGCAACCATTCGCGGCGACCTGTTTGCACATCCCGGCTTCGCCCGGAGTTATCTCCGAAACGTTCCGGCATGGCGACGTTGGCGACCTGACACGTCCCATATCCATCACGCAATGACGGCGGGGCATGAAGAACAGAAGTTCGTCTTCAGTGCGAATCCCGAGTTTGATCAGCTGCGGATAGATGCGGCGAACAACAATAAGCCCGTTGAGGTAAAGGGTATCATCACAGGATTTGATGGTCCCTATCCAATCGTATCCGTTCGCGAGTACGAGGTAGGCTATCATCTCAAGACGAAGGCATCTGAAGCGGGAACAGCGAGACAACCGACCTACGACTACCTTGAAAGAAAGTAGAAGCTATCGCCAATCCTGACTTGCTTTTTATGACTGGTAACCGCCTGTATTAAAAAGCACAACGCGCGCCGTGTCTTTGATCATTCCATTTGCGACGAGTTGTTTGAGTGCCGCGACAGTTGCGGCTCCTTCAGGACATGTCAAAAGTCCTTCAGTTGTCGGGAGCAGCTGCATTGCTTTACGGATAGCATCATCTGTGACGGCAATCGCGGCACCGTTGCTTTTACGAATCGCCTCTAAAATGAGGAAATCGCCGATTGCTTGTGGAACCCGCAAGCCACTTGCAACGGTATGTGCATCACGCCACGGTGTTGCTTCCGTAGCCCCTTCTTCCCATGCTTTGACAATCGGTGCACATCCTGCCGACTGTACTGAGATGAGCCGCGGTCTTTTCTTACCGATCCAACCGATCGCTTCTAATTCTGCAAAGGCTTTCCACATCCCCACAATACCCGTGCCACCGCCGGTAGGATAGATGATAACCTCCGGGAGTTCCCATCCACACTGCTCTGCCAGCTCAAACCCCATCGTTTTTTTGCCTTCCACGCGATACGGTTCCTTGAGTGTTGACACGTCAAACCATCCTTCCTGTTCCTTCCGTTCTGCGACAATTTTGCCTGCATCCGTAATTAGACCGTCAATGAGTGTGACGTTTGCACCCGCGAGTTGACACGTCTCCTTGTTGAAAGGAGGGGTATCTTGTGGCATAAAGATATGTGCCGATATACCTGCGGCAGCGGCGTAAACTGAGAGGGCAGTCGCAGCATTACCAGCGGAAGGAATCGCCAATTGCGTTAATCCGAGTGCCTTTGCTTTCGAGACTGCCATTGCCAAACCGCGCGCCTTGAAACTTCCAGTGGGTAATCGGGATTCGTCCTTCACCCAGACCTCTGTAAGTCCAAACACTTCACCTAATTTCTTTGTATGGACGAGGGGGGTCATCGTTTCCCCAAGCGTCACGATGTCTGCAGAATTGGATATGGGTAGGAGTTCCAAATAACGCCAGAGCGAAGCAGGTCTCGACTGGAGCGTGTCGCGTGTCCATGTTTCCGCGACCTGTTCGAGTGCATAGCGGGCAAGTAACGGTTTTCCACAGGTGGTACAGACGTTTTGTGGTATCAGGTGGTCATAAGTTTCACGACACTTACTACATTCAAGGAACTCTAATTTTCCAGCCGGTTCGGTGAGGTGGGATCGAGTTTTCATGTCTTTTTCCGTAGGCTCGCGCGAGGCTTGAACTTACGCGCGCTGAAGGCTGTGGCTTAGGAGTGCGCGAGGAGTTTGAGAAGGATTGCTTTCATACTATGGAGTCGGTTTTCGGATTGTTCAAAGATAATTGAACGTTCATCGTTGACGAGCTCACCCGAAATTTCATACCCGTGATGTGCAGGAAGGCAGTGCATGACCCGGCACTCGGATGCCTTCAGGAGTTCAGCGTTCAATTGATACGGCATCATCTTTTCTAATCGACGTTTCCGTTCTTTTGCAAAGGATGGATCCGTGAAGAATTCCATGTCCACCCACGTATCTGTGTAGACAACATCGCTTTCCGTAATTACTTTTTCCAGTGAACGCTCCACCGCTTCGGTGTTGGTATTGATCGTTTTATAGAGACCTTTGCGAGAGGCTTCTTCCCACAGTGCTTTGTCAACGGCAGCAGGGTTCACCTCTGGTGCGACGACCGTGACTTCGATGCCTACCTTCATACCGGCAGCAATCAGCGAATTGCAGACATTGTTATGCACACCGATAAAGCACAATTTGACCCCTTCCAGTCTACCGAGATGCTCCTGTATCGTCATCAGATCGCCAAGAGCCTGTGTCGGATGGTATTTATCACAACAGCCGTTAATTACCGGGACGGTTGCAGCGGCTGCAGCCTCAACGAGTTCCGAGTGTTTCAAGAAACGGGCTAAGATAATATCAACGTATGCAGAGAGGACACGCATTTCGTCGCCAAGGTCGGCTAACGCGAAGTTAGTCGTGCGCCAATCGAGGTAATGGGCATGCCCACCGAGTTGTGTTATACCAATTTCACCGGCGCAGCGCGTTCGCGTGGAGGTCTTTTGGAAAAGTAGACAGAGGCTCTTCCCACCTACGGCATGTCTGTATTTTTCGGGATGGTTCTTAATGCTCAGACTGTTTTCGACCGTTTCAAGAATGTCTGTTTCTGACCATGGATTCAGTGTAATTAGGTGCATAATTACCTCCACAATGGGGCACTGAGAAACCAATGAATGATTTCCATTTTTTTAAAAATCATAAAAAGGTTGTGTATTGTCTTGAATTACGCTCAGCGACAAATAAGAAAGCATAATTATACCCAATTTTCTAACGAATGTCAAGTTTTTTTCTGCACTCATTACACCCGCTCCCACGGAATTTCAACATCTAATTCGTCGGCGAGTCGCTCAATTTCTTGTAAGGGTTCCTTGTGGAGCGGAATCCCATTGGCGAGGCGTTCTTGCGTCAATTCCCATTCAATCTCGCCGGGGAGGGTGACGCGTGTAAACCCACTGCGCGGAGTGGCTTGACGTGTCATCCGGATCTGTCGGTCAATTTCAGACTTGAATTCCACAATAGAGGTGAAGTTGGCGATGTTAATCGCAAGAAAAAAGTGGGCTGATACGCGTTTCTCGCGGGGCGCATCTCCAGGCTGATAATGCTTATTGATACCCATCAGCCCACCGCTTAACGGACCACATAAGACATCCATCACAATCGCAAGGGCAGAGCCTTTAGGACCTGCAGCAGGTAAGATCGCGGCAACCTTGCTTGGATCATCGGTTTCATTGCCGTCAGCGTCCAACCCCCATCCCAATGGGATTTTTTCTTGGTATAGCCTTGCCGTTCCAATCCGTCCGGCGGCGGCTGCACCACACGCCATATCTAACACAATCGGTGGCTCTTCACCAGCAGGAATGGCAAAAGAAAGCGCATTGTTCCCGATTGAAGTGGTTCTCGCGCCGAAAACAGCAACATTCACGCCGAGTCCATTTGTGGTTGCAAAACCGATCATATCGTGTTCTGTGGCTCGTATCGCATGGCTGGAGGCAGCCCCAAAATGATTGCTATTCCGAACAATAGCCACGCCAATCGAAGCGGATTTCGCCTTTTCAACGGCGAGATTCATTGCTCGGACACCGACAAGATGTCCCAAGCCTCGGTCGCCGTCTAATAAGACAGAAGCGGCGTTGTCTTCAAGTAGTTGAAGTTCGGGTGTAGGATTTATGTCACCGTTGATGATACCGCGAACATAACGTGGCACAGCACGCGTCGCGTGCGAATGAACGCCGCGCAGATCCATTAGGACTTGCATTTCTGCGACGGTATCCGCATCTGATTGGACAACGCCTACTTTTTGGTAAAGTTGGCTACAGACGGTTTGCAATGCCTCTGCATTCACAATGGATTCTTGTTCATGTCGATTCATGGTTGGAGGTACTCCTATAGCGTTTTCTATGGGTTGGCAAGACACGTGGACAGTTGCTTAGAATCTGTTGTGTTTCTAACGCCGCAATTTTAGCAGAATTGCCGATAAAGCGCAAATTCTCTTCAGAAAACTGAACAATCCAGTATTAGTAGGTTTTTATTTGCCGTTATGTCTCATACTGAGATATAATTACTGTATATCGCGTAAACGCATACCCAAACGTAAACGTTGTCATAAAAAAGCAAACCCCATTTCCACAGTTCAGGAAACATACTCATGATTTCGCTCAATTATGTCTCATCTTGTTTTTGCTTGATCTTCGTGCTACTGCTCATTGCACTTGCTGCCAACCCGGGTGAAAAGGACACTTCCGACTTTTCGCAGAATGGTGCTTTATTTTTGGAAGAATACTGTTTGAGTTGTCACGCCGGTGACCAGCCTGCCGCTGAACTTTCCTTGGATTCATTCACGGATAATCGCTCGTTAATTGAGAATCGAGACATCTCGGAACGTATACTGGATATGGTTACGACAGGACAAATGCCACCGTCAGAGAGCGAGCAACCGCCATTAGAGGTATCCGAATCATTTGTTGAACACATTGATGCAGTTTTTGAAAACGCTGACCGCGCAGCTAAACCCGACCCGGGACGTGTTACCGTCCGAAGACTCAATCGAGTCGAGTATAAAAATACTGTCCGCGACCTATTGGGTGCTGATTTTAATCCGACCGAAAATTTTCCCGCAGATGATGTCGGACACGGGTTTGATAACATCGGTGACGTGCTCACGATGTCACCACTTCTAATGGAACGCTACCTTGAAGCCGCGGAGGCAATTGCCACACGCGTTATCTTGTTGGATCCACCACCGCCATCCAAACGTTACCAGAGCGGTAATAGTCTGGAACCCCGCCACGATGATGTCTCTAATGAACGTTACCGACTGCTCGATCCAACTGCCACAGAAGCGTGGAAATCTGGTCCTTTTACAACGGGCGCGAGCAATTTCAGGATAGCCCCCGACGTAAAAATCGTCTACCGCGCAACACTTTACGCTGAAACCGACAGCGAAACCCCTGTGGAAGTTGTCTTATTCATTCAGGGGAACGAGTTGGTGGAGGTAACCCCACCGGAGAAACTTGCTCGTTTAGTTGGCATAGATCCTACGGCAAACAATAATATCAAGGTCTTGAAGGCTTTTGAGATTACCGCCCGCGATGATGAGAAGAGACAGACAATTGAATTCCTTATTACTGGTATTCCTAACATTGAAAAAGTGGGTATTGCGATGCTTAAACCAATAGAGGGTGAACCGCACGCTAAACTCCAGATTCGCACGCTCTGGTCAGAGGGACCATTAGAAACCAGACCCGATTCGCATTTTGAAATTCTGGCATGCACACTCGGGATCCCGCAGGCAGAACAGACCCGTGAAGTGCTAACGCGTTTGCTTCGGCGCGGCTACCGTCGTCCACCAACCAAAAACGAAGTGGAACAACTCGCACAGTTTGTAGCATCCGTCCAAGCCGACGGGGTCTCGTGGGAAGCGGGCATCCAAGAAGCGATTAAAGTCATTCTTTGCTCACCGAAATTCCTATTTCGGTTGGAGTTAGACGATCGTCCGCAGCATTCAGAACCGTATCCGATTGATGAGTTTCAACTCTCCTCTCGGCTCTCCTATTTCTTGTGGAGCAGCATGCCGGATGACGAACTCCTTGAACTCGCTGAGAAGAAGCTGCTAACGGTCAACCTTGAGTCCCAAGTTAAACGCATGTTGGCAGATCCAAAGGCATCTGAATTAGGACGTAATTTCGGAACCCAATGGCTTCAAATTCAACGATTGACAACGGCTGCACCTGATCTCGAACAATTTCCTTATTTCACAGGCAGCTTGCGCCTCGCTATGCTAAAGGAGACAGAACTTTTTGTCGAATCCGTCTTTCGCGAAGATCGGAGCGTCTTGGATCTGATCGATGCCGATTACACCTTCCTCAATTCTCCCTTGGCAAATCACTACGGCATTATGGATACACAGGGAAACTGGAGAGGACAAAAGAACCCCGTACCCGGTGGTGAAGCGATTAAAGGCAGATCGTTTCGCCGCGTCAAGATACAAGGCAACTCACGCGGTGGAGTCCTAAGTCACGCCAGCGTCTTGACGGTTACCTCTAATCCGACGCGCACCTCTCCCGTCAAAAGGGGACGCTGGGTTCTGGAACAGATACTCGGTACACCGCCGCCACCGCCGCCACCGGATGTCCCGGAATTAGAAGAAGAGGGTGAGGCGATTCACGGGAGTACCCTACGTGAACGTCTTGAGCAACACCGAGCAGATCCCGCATGTGCTAACTGCCATGCGAAAATGGACCCCATCGGATTCGCGCTTGAAAACTACAACGCGATTGGGGCTTTTCGATGGAAAGATGGAGAATTGAGTATTGATACAACGGCGGAATTGCCAGACGGAACGATTTTGCGCGGTGCTGCAGACCTGAAACAGGTCATAAAAGACAGAAAACAGCAATTCCTACGCTGCCTGACAGAGAAAATGTTAACCTATGCTTTAGGCAGGGGATTGGAATACTACGACCGATCAGCTGTTGACAAGATCGTGGCACAACTTGAAGCCGAGGGGTATAGAAGCTCTGTGATGATTACAGAGATCGTCAAGAGTGATCCGTTCCGGTTACGACGCGGCGCAAAGGACAATTTATAATGCGAATTTTTCTAATCTCCCTTGCAGTTCGGTCAGTTGAGTTGCTTCGATGGACGCGCCTATTCCGTATAAACGAAGAGTCTAAATCTTTCCATTTCACTTCAGGCTGCGCGTCTTTTGGTGTGTCTCTCAGTCTTGCTGCTCTCTCTTTATTAATGATTTTGCTCCAGCCAAGTTGTGCTACATCTCATTTTCATTATGAAACACCAGATAACAATCCTATGTCCCAGTTAGAGCAAAAATATTCCGTTTACTTGGATGCTACATGGACGAAAAAAGATGCCGCTATGCTTTTAAAGGCCTTTGAATCTATATTCCCAAATCTGAATCTCCAATTTTCCAGATGGAGTATAACTGACGATGGCTTAGAAAATGATATTAAGATTGAATCTAAGGATAAGTTAAAGTTCGTTACGATTAGTAGAGATGTCTTTCCAGCTGAGGAATCTCAAGAGGTTCTGTCTCCAGGCAAGCACCTATATTATGCAGTCGTTCAATACATAACAGAGAGTGGAACGAACAGAGCCGTAATAGAGTTAATATTGCAAGAAAGATATGGTATATATGTCCCCTCTTATGCTTCATTACCCGATGAAACGAAAAATAAAACAACAAAACGCTATTCGGATTTTGAAAATAGGGATCTGATGCTTATTATATCAGTATTTGAAGCATTCCCTCAGGCATTACATAAAATACCTCGATTGAAGTATATAGTTCGCAGAATCGATAACGAAGATGATGAAAACAGAGGCGTGAGTCATGCCTTGACCAGTCGTGGTTACATAGAGTTTGCTGAATCTATTTTCACTCGCCGTAATTTTCGTAATTTTATTAATACACGTCGTATAATTGCCCACGAAAAGGCACATTTTTTATGGGCTTATGTTTTTAATAGAGAGCTTAAATTGGATTGGGCAAAACTTGGGGGGTGGTATCGAGAAGGAACAAGTGGGTCCGGTTGGTCAACAACCAAAGAACGGGCAGCGTTTGTATCAGATTACGCTTCTGAAAAAGATCCAAATGAGGATATGGCGGAAAGTATCGCAAATTATCTTGTATCACCCCATAGACTCCGTTCCTGTTGCCCTGAGAAATATGAGTTTATTCATGAAATTATGCTTATGTATGTCGAACGGTGGGGCACGTCTAATGTTATGTAAATCTGGGAGAGGCTTATGAACACATCAAAACATTTTTCACGTCGGACATTTTTACGCGGTTTGGGAGTCAGTGCCGCTTTACCTTGGTTGGAAACGGTGGGGTCCGTTGTGGCTTGGGCAGACACATCCATAGAGGGAAAAGCGATTACGCGTTATCCCGATCCAGCGGTTGAAGTCATTGATTCGCGTTTCGCACAGTATAAGATTGGAAACGCCGTCGTAGAACGGCTGTGGACGGGATCGCGCTGGGCAGAGGGACCTGTCTGGTTCGGTGATGGCGGTTTCCTCCTTTGGAGTGACATTCCAAACAATCGTATTCTGAAATGGCAGGAAGCCACCGGTATGGTGAGCGTCTATCGCAAACCCTCTAACTACACCAATGGACACACGCGCGATCGGCAAGGTAGACTCATCAGTTGTGAACACGGCACACGGCGTGTCACACGAACCGAATATGACGGAACGGTTACCGTTCTCATAGACAACTTCGAGGGCAAACGCTTCAACGCACCGAACGATGCAGTCGTCCATCCTGATGGACATATCTGGTTTACCGATCCCGGATACGGGATCCTATCCCATTATGAAGGACACAAAGCAGAATTTGAATTACCGACTTCCGTTTACCGTCTGAATCCAGACACCGGTGAAGCAGTCGTTGTAACGGATGAAATTGAGAGACCGAACGGCATCTGTTTTTCACCCGACTACAATAAACTTTACATTGCTGATACCGGTCCACCGAAAAACATCGTTACCCATGATGTCGTAGACGGTGAACGGTTGGCTAACAACCAGGTATTCGCTGATATGGCACCCGGTGCTGCTGACGGGCTTCGGTGCGATACCGATGGAAACTTGTGGGCAGGTACTGGTTGGGTCGGCGAAGGCTACGACGGTGTACATATTTTCGCACCAGACAGAACACTTATCGGGAAGATCCATCTGCCCGAAATTTGTGCAAATATCTGCTTCGGCGGTGTGAAACGAAACAGGCTCTTTATGGCAGGTAGCCAGTCTCTCTATTCAGTTTATGTCAACGCACAGGGGGTGCCTTATTTTTAAATGTGCGCCATAAACGCGCAGCGTCAGGCATCCTTCGGTGTCAAAACCCAATCCTTTAGGTTTGGGATGTAGACACCGCCCTCTTGGAAAGGACCCAAACGTTCATTTTTTCCTTGACGTTTGGTCCGAAATTGTGGTATAATACTCATATCACATTGGACCGACACGTATAGCGTCACCGCTGGGTGGCGTGTCGGTCCGACCCACTATACAGGGGTTAAAGGTGTAATGTGTGACAGTCCATGCGAAACACAAAACACAAACTTTTCAAAGATAAGACGTTACGCCACTTGCACGACGAGTGTAATATCATTGGCGTTGTGCGAAACCACTTCATTGCTCTCTGCATGCGATATTACCGTCGCTATGGGAAAGGACTTTCCTATCGGAAAATGTCTGCCCATTTGACGAAACTCAAGAAACTTGAGAAGTATCAACATTGGAATATCCCCTACTCATGGGCTTTGCAAAATATGCTGAAGCGTTTGGCACAAAGTTTTCGTGAAATGAAAACGCTCGGCAGAGGACACCCTCAATTCAAGCCGTGTAAGAAACATAAAGGCATGACCTTTCGCGGTGAACACGTCAAATTTGAATATCTTTTGCCGAAACAGAAAAACGAAAGAACCCACCCAACGTATCGTATCCGTCTCAACGGGCGTTGGTATCGCTTCGCCTTGCACAGACCGATGGAAGGCAGAATTGTGCAAGTGCAACTCACAAGAGACGCCCTCGGAGACGTGTATATCACGCTCACAGAAGATTGTAATGAAGTCAATCCCGAACCCAAGACAGGTAAGGCTGAAGGGTTCGATATGGGTATCAAAGACTTCCTAACTGGAAACCCTGACGGTGAATGCTACGGGTCTCCTATGTTCTACACACACAACGCTGATAAGTTGGCGAGCGCACAACAGGCGCATTCCCGAAAGGTGAAAGGGTCTAACAACCGTGAACGCGAACGTAAGAACGTTGCGCGTATCCACAAGAAAACGGCGAACCAGCGAACAGACCACCATTGGAAACTTGCAATAGAGGTGTGCCAAAAGTTTGATGTGCTGTTCTTTGAAGACCTGAACCTTCGGGGTATGAAGAAACTGTGGGGAAAACAGGTGTCTGACCTCGCCTTCGGTGAGTTCATGCAGAAGCTCAAGTACCAAGCCTGTAAGCGTCTGCGGTCTGTGCTGCAGATTGATCGATGGTCTCCGACAACAAAATGTTGTTCTGTGTGTGGACATAAAAATGAAAATCTCACGCTCGCAGATAGAAACTGGACGTGTCCGAAGTGTGATACACATCTCGACCGCGACCAGAACGCTGCGATGAACATTCTTAAGGAAGGGGTAGCTTCCTTTGGGTTAGGCGTTGTAAGACCGATGGTTCTCTTCAATAGGATTGTTGGCTGCTCCGTTGAACCGTCCAGTTCGGTTCTCAATTCCACAAATGCTTCTGCTTAACTTTTGCGGAAGCCCAAGTCTTTAGGCTTGGGTCTATCACAGGAGTTCTGGAACGGCAAATCACATAGTGACATAAGGTTTTTTGCAAATTTCTACTGTCTTAACTATTGGGAGTTGACGAAGAAATAATTATGAACACTTCAAAACAACTTTCACGTCGAACGTTTTTACGCGGTTTAGGTGTGAGTATTGCGCTACCGTGGTTGGAGGTAATGGGACCTCTTACCTCGTGGGCAAACGCTCCCGCAAGTGGGATAGCACACCAGACAGTTCCGAATCGGATGGCATTCCTTTACGTGCCTAATGGAAAAATTATGGAGGAGTGGACCCCGAAGCAGGTCGGAGCTAACTATGAACTCACGGATATCCTGAAACCACTGGAAAATGTGAAAGACAAGATGTTGGTGCTAAGCGGTCTAACGGCTGATAAAGCCCGTGCGAATGGGGACGGTGGTGGGGATCACGCCCGTGCTATGGCAGCTTTCCTTACCGGTGCACAGCCCCGGAAGACGGATGGTGCTGACATTCAGGCTGGCGTTTCTGTTGACCAAGTCGCGGCATCGCATATCGGTAATCGGACCCGAATGCCTTCGCTTGAACTCGGAATCGATCCTGGAAGAAGAGCGGGAAATTGCGATTCCGGTTATAGTTGCGTCTATTCATCAACACTGTCATGGCGTTCCGGCACGCAACCGCTTCCTAAAGAGGTAAATCCGAAACTCGCTTTTGAACGGCTGTTCTCTTCTCTGCCTGATACACAACGAGAGGAACGCGATCAACAGCGAAAAAGTATCCTCGATTTTGTCAGACAGGACTCAAAAGAGTTACTCGGTCAGGTCAGTGGGAATGATGTCCGGAAACTCGATGAGTACTTCTCCTCTATCCGGGACATTGAAATGAGAATCGCATCAGCTGAAAAGTTCCCACCGATCGAAAGCCCAAACTATACCGTGCCGGAGGAAATTCCAGCAGATTATCAGGAGCATCTGCATCTCATGATGGACCTGATGGTACTCGCATTTCAGGCGGATGTAACCCGCGTTACGACCTTCGTCCTCGCAAATGAAGGGAGCAACAAACCCTATCCGTTTGTCGACGTTCCAGAGGGACACCACTACTTGTCACATCACAGTGGTGATGAAGAGAAGATAGAAAAAATCAAACGCATTGATATCTTCCACTCTCAACAGTTGGCATACTTCTTAGAAAAAATGGACGCGACTGCTGAAGGGGATGGTTCGCTCTTAGATCATTCAATGGTTCTGTACGGTAGCGGGAATGCAGATGGCAACCGACACAGCCACCACGATCTCCCAATTCTGCTCGCTGGAAATGGCTGTGGCACGATCAAAAGCGGTCGTCACATCCGCTATCCGAAGGAGACCCCGCTCAACAATCTCTGGTTATCAATGCTCAATCGCATGGATGTCAACCTCGCACAATTAGGCGATAGTACTGGTAGTTTACAAGGACTCTCTTAGGTCGAAAATATAGGCGCGCCCCACAAGCGCGCCTCTTTCCAGTTTCCCCACATCCCTCATTATTCGTTCAATATTAATGGGTATCTTCGGCAGACAATCCAGTCTCTGCGATCCGCATCAGTTCGCCATCATCTAAGTCAAGGTCTACGTCCTCAGAGAACGGTTGTGGGACCTTGTACGGGGTCTTAGCGTATACCTCAACGACGTTCTCGTCGGGATCATAGAAGTAAATTGCCAAAGAGATCCCGTGATTTACCACACTGCGAATTCTTACGCCTTCCGACTTCAGAAGCGCGTGGAACTGCTTTAAATCTGCGAGATCCTCGACGATAAATGACACCTGTTGAACGACTTTTGATCCGGGTGGAACATCCCTGCCGGGGCACAACGCCAGTTCATGGTGTTCCGATTCTGGCTGTGCACTCAGGAAAATAATATGTCCTTCTGGATGTGCGTCTGTAACGGTGAGACCGAGAATACGGGTATAGAAGTCTTGGGACTTTTGGATGTCGGTACAGTAGAGCCCAACATGACCGAGTTCCTTAACGGCTAACATTTTTCACCCTCCGCTGGTATCGAAATTAGTAACCTCAATTTATCACGAAACTGGAAACAGATCAAGTTGTTCCAGTCTTTAGCATAGGACCCTGTGGTGTTCTCATTACTCTCAGTAATATTATGCGTTTGACCTGAATGCCTGAATTAGATCGAACGATAGACCTCAATTGATCCTCCCATCAACATTTTCTCAGTAACATATTCAAATAGTTAAGGAGAAATTCCGCCGAAATTATCTGGCATTCTGTTGTAAAATAACGGACACGCTTTGATTCAATATCTACAGTGGAAATTCGCAGTATAAAATCTACAAACCCAGTTACCATAAGGGTTTCAAGCATAATATCATTACTTTGGAAAAATATATTTTGAGAATGGGTTTCATTATCAAAAACTGAAATCGCAATTTGAGATGTTTTCGGAGATGTTCTATCGGGGACCGAGTTGTGCCCGAAGGCGTTCTAACTCAGTCTCTAAAGCCTTCCGTCGTTCCGTTTCTTCTTCAGCACGCGCTTCGGCTTCCGTTCTCAGACGCTGTTCTTCCACTCTCAGACGCTGTTCTTCCACTCTCAGACGCTGTTCTTCCACTCTCAGATGCTCCTCCTCCATAGAAGTCGTAATCGGGGTGCCATCCGGCAGATAGGGGCGTAAAAGTCGCACCTCGTTAGGCAGGATATTTTCCCAGCGAAATAAGAGATTTAACGTCTCGCTGAACAAACCCCCTTGCGCGTCCGGTAGGATTTCGCTGATGCCGCCCGATGGACTTCGCCGCCACCCTCGAAACTCCGCGGACTTCTTCATTTCAGGCTGATGAATGAAGTATTCTGGAACGCCCATATCCATCAAATACAGTTGCACTTTTTCATTTCGGTCTTGATTCGCAGTTGAATCCGAAAGGAATTCAAAAACAGCGGCGGGAACGGCACCTTCGGACCAGGTGTAAAAACTGCGCCGTTGCGGAAATTTATCAACCCCTAAAACAACATAAACATCTGGAGCGACGAATTTTGTCAGGTCGCCTTCACGGTAGTAGATGAAATTGTCAATGCCAACATAGATGTGCGGATTGATTGCAAAATACCGATAGAGTTGGTCAAAAAAGTTAGAAATCTGTTCCGCGTGGAATCCTGTGGCAGCCATAGGTTCATCGTCCTCGCAGGGGTATCCTTCAATGTAGATAGTCGGTTTCCCACTTGCTTTTGGAAAGACAGGCATATACTTCCTTTGCTTGAATTCAAAGTCTTTTAGAGTATCCATGATTTTTTTCCTTGTGGGTACTGTGGGAGCCTAATAGGTTAAAGTGTTGGGTTTTGCTGGTATTTGCGGTGTGTTCGAGTTTGGTGTTTCGCGCGCCCTAACCCTCATGCTCTTTTCATGTAATTTTAGCAAAATGCGTAGCGTTTGTCAAGTCAAAGCCAATAAGACAAGCAGCAGATAGGCTACCAGTCTTTAAACGGAAATATGCGCGTTTCCGTCGCCATTCCGTAGAAACTCCATAAACTCCCAGCGACGAACTCACCGAGAATTAAACCGAGGAAGAAGGGGGCTGCCTTGCGATGTAACTGTAACCCACCCTGTTTGATAATCAACCATTTTGCGATCGTGCTAATCACAAGCGAGATCCAGAGCCAGTTCATACACCAATCCGCTGCCCCTGAAACAGCATAACCAACGGCATGGAAGGGCCACCAAAAGAAGCGCATCCGTAAAGACATCAAAAGGAACGTGAATCCCATACCAATACCCATGGATGTTACTTCCGGGATATTCGGTCCCATTGGAAAATTAAGTTGTTGTTGGAGTCGATTGAAAGGATGGTGTGCAAAACTCCCTGCCGATCCAAAACGATACACATCGTGCAAATATGCCCAGAAAGACCCGATCGAACCGACAAAGACTGCTAACAGTATTACCCATACCAGCGGTTTCGGGTTGAGCCGTGCCCGCGAGGCGAGTTGGAACCCCTCTAACTGGTGTGGCATCGGATGACTGCGGTGCGCACGATTAAAGAAAAACAGAAAGGAAAGTGCCGTAAGGTTTGACCCTCCCATGCCTCGTGAGCCAAGAATCGTCGGTAAGGCGTAATCCGGTCCCATATAATGGAGATCGTGTGCGGGGGCACCCGATTCCACCCGCATTCGGGTAATACCTGTTGATAGCGCGAAATACATCGCAAAGAAAGCAATACCGAGGGAAATACTAATGCCTATCTTTACTGAGAAGGCAATGAGATAGATACATCCTAACACAATACCCACAATGGCAGTTCGGTACCGCATCGGTTCGACAGATTCGTCAAGTCTGGAGCGTCCTGTAACGACTTGTCTAAAGACTTCTGTAAGGTATTTTCGGCTTGCCCATATCGCGAAAATCGCAAGTCCAAGATATGCTCCCAATGACTGCTGGCGGTCATAGGGAAATCCAGGTAATCCCCGAATTCCGATGATGGCTCC
Organism: Candidatus Poribacteria bacterium; assembly: GCA_021295715.1. Taxonomy (NCBI): domain Bacteria; phylum Candidatus Poribacteria; species Candidatus Poribacteria bacterium. The sequence goes on from JAGWBV010000002.1 coordinate 68,392, forward strand.
AGCGACCCGTTGCATCTTGCGAAACAGGTAGAAGAACCAGCAAGAGAACGATAAGTCCAATGGCATAAAGAATCCGAGTCCAATAACGAATGGATAGATAGAAAAAGGGGTCCAACCGATGGCGTTCCACGGCTTTTCCGTGAAGAATTGGCTGATATTCCGAAACCGAACGCCAATGATCGGAATGGTCGGGAAAAGATAACTGAACCCGTTAATGAGGTTTAACACCGAAACGAGGATAAACGCCGTCCAAAAAGGTCTGCCGCGGAAGAAGTTCGCACCGCTGTCCCGTGTCATTTCTAATGGCAGTTGGATGATTGGGTAGGCGAGCTTCTCACGTTCCGTCCACTGCTTCCGCAGCACAACGTTGATGCACAACATCACAAACACAAGGACTACAATGAAACTCGTCCACCACAAAGCCGGACCGAGCCAGGCTTGTAGTACCTCTATGCGATAAAACGTTGTCTGTCCTTCGTAAAACCCTTCAAGAATCTGCTTATCTTGGACTGTTCCCCATGTCGGTATATATCGGTGGAGCAGCTCACGCCATTCGTTCTCAGGTGTATCGAACCAGAAGACGTGCCCGATCATCGGGATGAGCACTTGGGCGTGGTCATGGGACGCAATCGCACTCGCCATACAAAGCATTACATAGATAACGAGCAGTTCACCGTGCGTCAATGCCCACTGCCGATTTATGCGCCGAACAAGCAGATTGAGGAGGGTAATCGTAAATACGAAGAAGACTGCGTTGAAAAACAGGGACATCGTTGTCGGAAAAAGCCCCCACCAGACCATTTCCGTGTACATAATCCAATAGCAGTTGATCGGGATAAGGATGAGGGATATTATAACTGATTTGAAGGTGACACCGCGAGTTAAAGCCGACGGCATATAATTCTCCTATAGTTTTCCCAGTCTTTCAAAAATAAACTACTCCATGCTGGCTTGGAGCATCTGCACAATGGTGAGATGTCCTCTCGATTCCGCTAACGTCAGTGCGGTGTCGCCTTGTCTGTTTTTCAGGGTGGTATCGGCGCGGTGCTCAAGGAGAAGTTTGACAATCTCCGTATGCCCGCGCCACGCTGCATACATCAATGCTGTCTCACCGGTCCGGTTTTGGGCATTGACAACAGCCCCTTTTGCAACCAATCTTTTGGTAATCTCAAGATTTCCTGTCTTGTGGGTAATAAAGATGAGCGGTGTGTTGCCGTTAGCATCTGTGAAGTTCACGTCTGCCCCATTTTCGATGAGGAACATCACTATATCTCCGTGTCCGTTCTCTGCAGCGATGTGCAGCGGGGTTCTACCGAGTCCATCTTTTACATTCATATCCGCGTTCGTACTATGAAGATTCGTAGTATCACCCGTCCACGCTGCGTTGAGGAGTTTATCTTCAGGTGTGTCTGAAAACTCAGAAATAACGTGTTCCCGATTTACTGGGAGATCCCTAAAGACTTGCACAACGCCGCTCTGCCACCGCAGCTCAACTCTATCAATAACAGTGTGCGCCCCTAATCCGAAGTGGAGTCGACCATCGTGACTGGACAAGTAACTTGCGACGCGATTGATCTCTTGGACTTGTGTGTGTCCGCCTGTCGTCAAGATAACGCGCGTCCCCACGCCGTCTCGACTGCTGATAACACCGACAGTTTTAATCCGAACCCAGTTGTCTCGTGTTCCGGTCTCGTTTCGCAATAAGGTCGCAGGACCGTTAGATTGTGTGACGAGCATGTCGACATCGCCGTCGTTATCATAGTCGCCGAAAAGTGCCCCACGGCTTACCGCAGTGCTTTGAAAGTAATCCCCTGCGTTCGCTGATACTTCTTGAAACGTCCCGTCTCCTTGGTTACGGAAAATCTGATCTCGCTGGCGATAGGTTAAAATATCGTGTGTGTCTTCAATATTGTCGATGATATGCCCATTCCCGATGAATATATCTCGCCAGCCATCGTTATCCGCATCGAGGAAACCTGTGCCGAATCCGACGAACAGGTAACTCTCTTTACCGAGATGTGCTTCATAAATGACATCTGTAAAGGTCCCGTCACCGTTGTTACGGTAAAGCGCATTGGTTTCATAAGAGAGGTTCGTAACGAAAATATCGAACCACCCATCGCCGTTGTAATCGTCAGTCGCGACCCCCATTCCTGCTTGTGCAACGCCATTGAAACTGTAAGCGCATCCAGCGAGGAGTGAAATCTCACTGAACGTTCCATCACCATTGTTATAGAAAAAATCGTTTCGGGTATCGTCGTTTGCAACATAAAGGTCTGAAATACCGTCGTTATTAAAATCGGCGGAGACGACCCCTAACCCTTTTCCGTGAAACAAGCCACCAATACCGCCAACACCGGTTTCCTGACTGACATCCGTAAAAGTTCCGTCCCCGTTATTGCGGTAGAGTGTATCGGGCGCGCCTTCAAACAGGGACGGATGACAATAGGTTTCGATCCCATCTTCCCCACATGGACGGTAGGGAATATCCGTTGAGTACACAAGATAGTTAACAACGAATAGATCGAGGTGTCCGTCCCGATTATAATCCAGAAAACACGCGCTGCTGCTCCAAGCTGGGTCACCGACGCTCGCGTGAGCCGTTACATTTGTAAAGGTTCCATCGCCGTTGTTACGGTAGAGTTGGTTGACACCAAAATTAGTCACGTAAAGATCTACATCTCCGTCGTTATCGTAGTCGGCGCAAGCCGCGCCTTGTCCGTAGTTGCCTCGGTTACCCACGCCTGCAGTTGTTGTAATGTCAGTAAAGGTTCCATCGCCGTTGTTTCGGTAGAATGCACTGAGTACTTGATCTGCTGATGGTGAATCTTTCCAATAGCCGCTGTTCACAAGGTAGATGTCCAAATACCCGTCATTGTCGGCATCGAAGAAGGCACCACCTGCGCCAAGCGTTTCGGGCAGATGATATGCCCCTTCTGCACCATTAATGTGCCGAAAATTGATACCTGCCTCTGCAGTCACATCAACGAATTGGATCGCGGCAGATGACAGTGAAAATGAAACACACATAAGGAGGACTATGAAAATATGGATGCTTTTATTTTTCATGCCCGGAACCTGCGTCTTTCGCGAGGCGGAATCCGATAAAACTGGTCCCGATCGCTGGATACTGCCCAATTCGCGTGGAGCATCTCGCTAACTTTTCCCGGTTCAACCAGGATCCGCCTCTCACAATACGGCGACTCCCAATCCCCGGTCCTTTTGGGTTTCGATCAGGACTCTGGCGATAGTACGTTTCGGAATACCAGTCAGCGACCCATTCCCAGACGTTACCTGCCATGTCGTGCGTGCCGTAAGGACTTGCCCCTGTAGGATAGGCACCGACGGGTTGCAGATGTCCACCCGATTGCTTCCATGTGTTCGCATGGACGGTTGCTCCTTTGATACGTTGCGTGAAAGTATTACCCCAGGGCCACCGCCTTGCGTTTGTCCCGCGTGCCGCTTTTTCCCATTCCGCTTCAGTAGGCAGCCGCATGCCTCGCCACGTCGCGTAGGCAACAGCAGAATGCCATGATACACCTATGACTGGATGATTTGGTTTCGTTTCTGCGATGCGGGGCCAAGTGCCAAATTCACCGTCATAACTAATTGGAGTGTGTTCACTACCAATGCTTCCATTTTCGAGCCAAAACTGATGGTATTCAGCATTGGTTACCTCTGTTTTACCGATATAATAGGCGTCCAGATAGATTTTGTGTGCTGGTGCTTCATTCGGTAGATCGTCATCGCTGCCCATAGTGAAATGCCCCGCGGGGATGAGACACATTTCGGGCTCGCTCCATGCACAGGGTGAAAACGCCAGAAGGATATAAAGTAAGATGACTTTCGGTATATTGGCTATCGGTTGTCGGAAACAGAAGGTTTCTGGCAGCAAGAGAATTTTATGGCAGGTGAAAATGATAGCAACTGCCATACGCTCTACTGACCGCAGCGCAAGCCACATGTGGGCTTGCGGAACAATGCTGACTGCTGATGGCTGACCGCTATTCCGTGGATTTTGACGTGAGACGTTCATATTCTTGATAGGTCTTCTCGGCTTCTGTGTGTGCCCCAGTGAGTTCGTAAGCTTTGGAGAGGTTGAGATAGAAGCGCGGTTCGGAAGGTTTTAACTGAATGGCTGTTTGGTATTGCGCTATCGCTTCGGAATACTGTTTTAACATCAAATAAGCACCGGCAAGGCTGTTGCGGTAAGTGGCAACGTTCGGTTTCTGCCGAATTGCTTTCTGGTACATCGCTACCGCCTGCTTGTAGTTCTGTCCCTGAAAGTGAACGTATCCGAGTGCTTCATACCCCCGTGTTTCTTGCGGGACGAGTGCGATATAACGTTCCAAAGATTGCGTTGCCTCAGCCCAGAGTTGGCGTTTTAATTGGATTCTACCGAGTCGGTACCACGGATCGGCATTGGTAGGGTTTAGCTGCACAAATCGCTTGAGATGGGTTAATTGTTCTTCCTCAATAGATAGCACCTCAAAACGTTGTAAATTCCGCTGTGCGACTTCTGTTTCTCCAATACGACGATAGGCGGTGCCTAAAGAAAAATGTGCCTTCGCGTGGAACGGATCAATTTCAATGAGTGCTTTGAGAGTATCAATAGCGGATTGCCACGCTTCCTGTTGAAGAAAGGCATTTCCAAGTGTGTAACGTGCCGTTAGCGAAGTCGGATCGAGTTTAAGTGCGTGTTGAAGCTCACGAATAGCCGCATCGGTGAGATTATCACGAAAATAGGCGATGCCTAATAGGGTCCGCGTGCGTGCATGATTCGTATCCATCGCGATTGCTTTCTGTAAGATTTGTGTCGCCTGCGCGGTGTCGCCTAAGTGAACGAGTAGCACATCACCCAGTTCATAATACGACTCAATATAGTTTTCGTCTGCGACTATCGCCCGTTGGAACGCTTCAGCCGCGGCAGGGGTCTCCTCAGCACCTTTATAAATCAAACCCAAAACGCAGTGTGCATCCGCCAACGATGCATCCAGCATAACGGCTTTCTCTAAAGCGGTTCTTGCTTTTTCCTGATCTCCATGAGCGAGCGCGCGTAATCCAGCATCATATAACCGTGCCGCTTCGGGATGGTATCTCGGTGCTGCAATGGTAAGCGGGGTCAAAAACAGTATCAGGAGTGCGAAAACGCATTTGAATGGGGTCATAGGTTCGAGGGAATAGGAATGTATAGGGACGGAGTTTTACCCCCGTCCACTACCACTATATCCAAATTATTGTGATTTAATGTCTGCCCACGTTGTTGTGAGCCGTCCCTGCGGGGTGACAGGCGTTAAACCGAGCACAGAGCCAAGTCCATCGTTCATCAGATTTTGGATATCGGCTTGTTCGAGTGGCACATTGAAGACTGCAATCTCGTCCATCAATCCCAGTGCTTGTCTTTCGGTGGGTGTTCCCCCTAAATGGACATCAACACCTGTAACGCCAAAGACTCCGGTTGTATCCTGCTCGATGTCAACTTCACCATCAACGTAGAGGATTTTCTTCGCACCGTCGTAGGTGAAAGCGAGGTGATGCCACTGATCGTCGTTAACAACGGTGGGTCCGAAGAGCCAGCGCGGATTCAGTTCACGGCTACCGACTTCGATTTTCCCTTGATTTCCGCCTCTGCCGGGACCAAAGACGTTCAGGATATTGTTCCATTGTGTTGTGAAGGCGATGACCATGTGGTCATCTGCGCAGCAGCCACCGTGTGGATCGCCTTTTCTTTGGATTTTCACCCATGCGACACCGGTGTAGGCTTCGGCTGTGCTGTCTAAACTATCTGAATTTGCGACATTGACGTAGTCATCGTCCCCATCGAGGCTAAGTGCTTTGCCCCACTTGCCGCCATCGGTAACTTCTGCGCCGTTTATAAGTTCGCCATCGTTTCCGTAGCTGCTGGAATCACTAACATCGCCATCGTCAAAAAGCCAGACACCGACAGCGGTTTCACTGTCAACTGCGGCGAAACTCTGCAGCGGGATGAATGCCAATCCCAGGACCGCCAAAACGCACAGTATAGCACGATTTTTCATTTTACAAATCTCCTTTGAAATGTGAGTGGGTTGCCTAAACAAAACGCTTAGGCATCAATTTTCCGCTATTTTATCGTAACGGACGCGTAATGTCAAGCGGAATCTATTTTCCTTTTTTATTGATTCTACGCATTGAGATGCGCTATAATTTTATAACTAAGAAGATGTAGAAACGCTACACCAGCGATGACTCTGAAACCGGAGCGGCATTTCGTATCCGAAAACGACCTACTTATCAGGAAGGAGAAAACGATGGAAGGTAAGCATCTGCCTTGGCATTTACCTCTAACGGATTGGTTTCTCGGAGCAACGGTTTTGTTCGCAACCACTGGCACCGTCATCCTATGTCGGTTCTTGTTACGAAAATGGCAAGCGTGGCGGATTCAAAAGTTTCTCGATCAACGGTCAGCACTCGCATCTCCGGGCGAGCAGAAGTTTACGGCATACGATAAGCAGCTGCTTACGAGAAGGATTCGGCAATCCGGAAATGAGCGTTTGGAGAAAAGTTTCGCCTTTCAGGGGAACGCCGATCTCTACGTTGCTATTGGGCTTTTCGGACTGGCGATGATCGCTTTGGTCTTGTTAGCCCTCGCGAATGGTTTCCATAAACATGGACTTCCATAAGCACGGAAGACCTTTAACCGATGACTATTCTGAGGAATCCATCATAATGGCATACAGCAATTTTACCTTAGAAACGGTACGGAAGACGTTTCATCTTGAAAAAATTGAATCTACAGACATCTTCTCCGATATTGAGCCGCTGGAGCCAAGCGAAGACCTCACGAGGGAATTGGCAAAGAAAGTGCCGTTAGCGATCGCTATTAGAACAGAGAAAGCACGCTCGGAATTGATTGTTGCCAGTGTTCTTGTTGAACTCCGTGAGCACTTTGAGCATCGCATTAGTTTCTTTTCTGGAATTGACTTCAGTGTTGATCCCGAAAGCGGATTAGCAGGTGTATGCGATTTTTTAGTGAGCCGATCGCCAGATCAATTTTACTTGGAGGCACCTGTTATTGTCCTCGTTGAAGCCAAAAACGCTGATCCGGCAACCGGATTAGGACAGTGTGTTGCGGAGATGCTCGCCGCCCAACGCTTTAATGCAGAAAGAGGAAATGAAATTCCATGTATTTATGGAGCTACGACTACAGGCACCGAGTGGCTCTTCCTGAAATTGAAAGGTCAGCAGCTCTATGTTGATATGGAGGTCTACCCAATTAGGCAATGCGGCGAGATCCTTGGCATCCTTTCAAGCATGATTGACCAAAAAGCGTAAATTTTGACACTGGGCTGTTGGTGACTCGATGATTGCCCTGGTCGTGTTAGCCCTCGCAAATGGCTTACACAAAAGTGAGGTTTGAAAAATGAAGGTCGTAATGGCGAATTTAATGCGTGTGAGTTTAATTATTCTGAGTCTGATGTTTGCGGGCATCAGTGCTGCCGAATTTGATCTGAAAACCGTTGCCGGGATGTGGCTTTTTGATGAGGGCAAGGGCAATACAACAGCGGATTTCTCTGAAAATGGTAATGATGGGAAACTTGAGAACGGTCCGAAATGGATAAAGAACGGTCAATTCGGATCCGCGCTGGAATTTGATGGAAATGAGAGTAAGGGACATGTCGTTGTCGGGGATTTAGGGTTGGCTGGGGCACTTACATTGGTTTTGTGGGCGAAACCGAGTGACGCCGCCGATGATGATCGGTTAATATCGAATCTCAGTGGACCAACAAATCCAGCTTTCGCAATTCGGTTTCAAAGTGGCGCGGTTGACATTTGGGGTAGGGCGTGGAAACCCGTCATCCCAAAATTTGATGACAAAAAATGGGGACACTATGCGTTTGTATTAGATGATGAAGGAAACGCGACGGGCTATTACAATGGCAAAGAAGGTGAGACGGTTACCGATACCTATATTTTAACGGAAATCGGCATCGGGGCAACTTTTTTGCATCAATGGGGACAATATTATTCCGGTCAGTTTGACGATATCGCGTTTTTCAGTGTCGCGCTCACTGAAGATGACATCAACGTCGCTATGACAAAAGGTCTGAAATCTGCCTTGGCGGTTTACCCAGCGGGCAAATTAACCACCACATGGGGAAATATCAAAACCAATCCTTGAGATCCTTTGATACATACAGATATATGGAGACTACACATGGAATATCAAGTACTCCTTACCCTTTTTGTAATAGCGGCACTGGTATTGGCAGGTGAACTCAGTAGTGTACCAGCGGGTGAAATCGGAGGGCTGGTTGGTCATTGGGATTTTGACGACGGAACGGGGACCGACCTCTCTGGGAATGGGAACCACGCCGTGCTGGGTGAAACAAAGATTTATTCGCTCGGTGAAGGACGTGCCTGTATTGAAACAATGTCCAAGACCGAACCGATGCGGATTCCGGTGCCTGAGAATTCTCCACTTGCGATGTCGCGCGGCACAATCTGTTTTTGGCTAAATACGATATCGGATAGGTCCAACATTCTCAGGTATAACAACGATGGTCTCGAACTTAACACCTATCGTGGCTGTTTCCAGGTGCGTTTCCGTGGTGAAAAGGATTTTGAATACTGGGAAGGGATTCTCGACTATGACTGGCACAAGTACGACATGCGCGAATGGGCGTTCTATCCGCATGTGAAAGCCTCCATCGGCGATTCCGAATGGCATCTGTTTGCGGTTGCCTACGACGACAAAGCGAAGCAAATCGTGGGATGGCGGGATGGCGAACAGATCGCAACAATTGATTTATCAACAGTTAATACAGAGCCGCTGCGTCAAGAGGGTTTAACGGAGATTCACACGGGTGAACGCTTTGTCGGTTATCTCGACGATTTGCGCATCTATAACAAGCCACTCACCGATGCTGAAGTCCGTCGGATTTACAATGAGACCAAAGCCATTTATGCGGGAAGACGGGATACGAATCCGGCTGAAAGAAGGCAGAACACTTACAAGTACCAAGAAATAGACAGGACACTCTACAAGGCGTGGTTACAGTTCGATCCGCCTGCTACAAAACAACACAGTCAGGATTTATTCAAAAACATTGTTGCTGAGGGAGCGAATTCGACTGTTCAGATGGCTGGTTCTGAGTTAGTCCAGGCGGTAGAATCCATGTTCGGCTTCACGCCTTCCATTTCGGAGACTGTCCCTGTCACTGGACCGAAGATTATTCTCGGTACAGTTGAAACCTCCAACTGGATCCGCGATCGTGCTGCAGACCTCCAACTGGATCGAATCGAAGGTGATGGGTTCGTCATCAAGGCAATGGAAGGAGCGATTGTTGTTGCCGGAGGAATACCCGCGGGGGTTGTTTTCGGTACCTTCGACCTGATTCGCCGCATCCAGATTGGACAGGATCCGCTCGCATTTGATGTGCTGGAAAATCCGCAAGTGCCTATCCGTATGGTGGCACACTGGTCGTATTTCCGCGGACTTTTCGGGGACAGATGGCGCGGTGGTGGCAGAGACGATTCAATTTTCAGCTGGGAAGAGTTGCGGACTGGCGATACCAAACGCATCCGAGATTGGGTGCGCATGTTGGCATCGTGCGGTTGGAATGCGCTTTGTCCGAGTGAAATTAACTGGCATTATCGCAACAATTTTCTGGATCATCTCGATGAGGTCGAAAAACTCGCTGACATCTGCCGAGACTACGGTATCAAACTTTATTGGAGTCCGAGTTATCTCCTTGCACTCGACCCTAAAACCGCTGATACCCTCTATGCCCGCGTGCCTGACTTCGGTGGATACATGATGAAACTCGGTTCAGAGAAACAGAACGGCGATCCGCGCCCTCCGATGACGAACCGGATTGCGGATACACTAAAGCCGTATGATGGGAAGGTACTTGTGCGCGCGTTCGTCTACGGCAATCTGCGATACACACCTGAACCCTACCGAAATTTGATTCCGTATGATTTATTCGCACACGAGGATGGTAATTTCCGAGACAACGTTGTTATAGTCCCGAAAGGCAGCCCCATGGATTGGGATCTGTGGGCACCAATACCAGCGCTTGATGGTGCGATTCAGAAAAACCTATATGGAAGTGAACTCGTCGTTGACAAGAGTTGGCCCGTCTCTTGGGTCAAAAAGTGGAAATGGTGGTTTGAACAAGACACGTATCGCAATGGACCGGGGAGCCTGAACAAATTCAGTGTGGACTGCATCATGGGGGTGTCCATGATCTCGCCCTCACCGGCGTGGACGAAATGTCCATTGAACGCCGTGAACTATTATGGACTCGGACGACTCGCTTGGAACCCAGACCTGACGGTAGATGAGATTTACACGGAATGGATTCAGCAGACATTTGGCGATGCTCCAGATGTACTTGAAACAGTCAAGACTATCCTGATGATCCTTGAAGAGGTGACGCGTAAGTCCTACAACTATCGTGGGTACCGCGGTATATGGCTTGATTCCTCCGACCCCGGTATGACGGAAAACAAGACCCCTTATGTCGTCAATGAAGACGGTGTAGGTGTTATGACACCTGCGTTGCGTGAGCGCGTGTTAGCACAGTATGCCCAAGGGCTTCAAAAAATATATGGAGATCCGTTGCGCGGGGAGGCACACCTCGTTACCTTCCACTTCACAGAACACGATCAGCAACTTTCTATCGGCAGAACCCTCATCCAAGACATCTACGCCAACATGGAAGAGGGTGTTGAGATGGCAACGCAGGCAGCTGAACTCTGGAAAATGCTTGAAGGCAAAGTAGACCAGCATAGATATGAATACACGCTAAAAACGCTGGTGGACTATGCCGCATCTGTCCGCAGCCTCACCCTTAAGAAATGGGTCACGAACTTTGAGAAGTATACCAATAGAAAACGCGAGGAAACACTCGCAGAACTGACTGCGGAAGCACTTGCGAAAGTTGGCACATATAACGTGCGGCATTTCGGTGCTGTTGCCGATGGAAAATCAGATGATGCAGGCGCGATCAACGAAGCCATTACAGCCTGCTATACTGCTGGGGGTGGGACAGTCTTCGTGCCGTCAGGTGTCTATGCAACGGGTTCTATCCATCTGAAAAGCAACGTTACGCTCGCGGTTGACGCAGGGGCGATCCTTATGTTTTCCAACCCTAATCCAGATTCCTTATTGCTTGTTGGAGAGGACTTGGAAAACGTGAAAATATACGGTCCTGGGACCCTTGATGGCATGGGTAGCGTATGTATCGCCTTGAAACGCTGTAAAAATGTGGAAATCCGAAACTTGAGTGTCCATAGAGGCGGCGATTCCGCGATTCTGGCTGAAGATTGTGACGGAACGCTTATCGACAACGTGAACATCCGGACGGATAACGATGGGCTTACGCTTTCTGAGTCTTACAACGTAACGATTACCGACTGTCGTATCGATACGGTGCACCGCGAATATGGGAGACCTATCGGAGGCGGCGAAGCAATCAAAGTCAAGAGCGAAGAACGCTCGTCCGAAAGCATCACCGTTCAAGATTGCTTCCTTACACATCCGTAGCAAATGAATAGGCGAGGATAGAATCCTCGCCTACAAGGATAGGACCTTGTTCATTGAACAATTGTCCACATATTTTGGGGGCTACTTTATAAGCCAGCGGTATCAATCATCGTCGCGTTCACTCAATAACTCACCCCGCGCGAGACGCTCTGCGTTCTCGGTAGACCACAAGATGTTCTTCATCAGCTTCTGTGCTGTGATGTAACGGGTCGCTGCCAATAAGTGCATCCGTTGCTCTTCGCGATCAACCGCTAACTCGTAATGCCGGAATGCCACTTCCAGCACCTGAAACATGTGCAGTTCTGCATCCTCGCGGAGCAGGATGTGCGCGAGTGCTTGTTTCAATGGCGCAATCTCATGCCCTTCTTCCAGATATTGGTTCACCAGAATTTCTGCTTCATAGACCTTCTGGAAGTCCGCAAACTCTTGTAGCCTCTCCAGCATTTTATCAGAAGAATCATAGGTTTCATCAGGTATCCGCTGCCCTGGTCTTGGTATGCGGGCGGCAGGCATGTTCAACCAACGCAGATATGCCAAGAAAACGACACCGTGAAAAATACCGCGTAGTAGGTTGGCACTCGGTGAATACTCAAAAGCGTGGTAAAGCGCATGAGCATACGAGTAAATGTTCGCGACATCGTGCCAATCGCCTTCGTTCTTCAGATGAAAACGAGCCGTCCGAATTGCAGAAGCATAGGTCATCGCACGGCAGATGTCTCTCGGATTCACACCGGCACGCAGTTTTTCTTCGACTTCAACGACAGTCGGCTCGAAATCGTCACCGAGAAGTGTCTGTGTAAACGCTGAAATATCGAGTTTCGCTTTGTTGGCTTGGTTGTCTTTCCAGATACTATCAAGCCGCTCAAAGACGGGTTCTAAGACAGGCACGGCATCTGCCCAACGCGAGGTCTCCTCATGACGAGTTCGGCTCACGAGATCGACAACAATCGGACGTAAGATTTCGTGTGCGCCTTCCCATTCGACATAATCCAACGCCTCGAACATCTTGTTGGCAAAATCGAGGGCGTGTCCATCGCCTGTAAAGTAGAAATCGGTCGCTGCAGTGAAGACAAAATCCGCAATCACCGATTTATCGTAGCCTCGGTTATTAAGCGTCAACAAGATACGCTCGGCTGCACCTGAGTGCCGTTTATCTATAAAGTAGCGGAACCACCGCATGAGTGTTTCAAGGTCGTGCTCCTCACCCATTGCGGGAAACGGTGCGCGATAGGGGCGAGAACTTCCTGTCGTTCGACGGCTAATTTGACTCAAGCCGTGTACAAGGAAGAGGTTATGGTCTTTTGGGTCTACATCGTCCCACAAATTCGCCGCTAAAGTGAGGATAGCGACACCAGACGACCACCCCTCGCTACTCTTATGTGCGCCGTAGTGGAGTCCTTGGTGAATAATTTCGTTCGGTGCTGCGCCTGCGTCCCGAAGGGCGGTGACAGCTTTCGCGATAAAGAAGGTGCTACGGTCTTTGAGCCCTCGCTCAAGTGCCCGTTTGCCACGGTCAATGACGCGTCGTTTTGCTGCTTCTCGCTCACCCTTTGCTAATCCAACATACAGATAGCCATCATCGCGGAGTTCGACGGGAAACGCTTTCAGATCATCGCCGAAAGCCTGAAAGCAACCACCGGATTTGAGGTCAAATTCCCAGTGGTGCCAATGACAAATCAGGACACCATCTCGGATGCTGCCTTTGGACATAGGATACCCCATGTGTGGGCACCGATTATCAATTGCGTAATATTTATCTTGGTATTTGAAAACAGCCATGTGTGTGCCGTTGACGTGGAACGGTTTGCCTTCCAAGTCTTGGAACTCATCAGCGCGACAGAGTTGATGATAGTCAAGATCGGTTTGATCCATCGTCTCCACGGGTACTGGTTCAAAATTAATAGTCCCGGCACCGGCTTCTTCGGGTGTAAAGGTTGAAGTACGCACAATTAACCTCCTGAAACTTAGCACTCAATTCAAACACATTCGGTGTAAAAATTTTCATTTTTTGTTTCATTCTAACTATAATTATAGCATCTATTAATTTTTAAGGCAAGTTTGGCAGGGGGCATTGAATATGAAAATTACAGAGATTGAAATTCATGAAATTACGCTTGAATACCAAGATTTTCTCGCCTACCAACTCAATCACTACTACGGTCCGATCCGGCGTACTATATATGTTGTCCGCACAGACACCGGCTTGGAAGGGTTGGGTGAGAGCGGGAGACGCGAACCTCAAGATGTTATCAATCAATACATCGGGTCAAATCCCTTTGACTGGGTAGGAGACGAAACCTCGCTTGGACTTGGTACGGCGATGTACGACTTAATGGGGAAGGCAGCGGGCGTGCCCGTGTATAAGTTGTTCGGACAAAAGTATCGTTCATGGGTGCCTGTGGGCTGTTGGACGGTTTCGACTGATCCCACGCGTATGGCAGAGACCGTCACTACGTATGCAGCACAAGGGTACACATGGATGAAATATCATCTTTCACCCTTCGAGAATGTCATCGACCAAACCGAGGCGATGGAAGCCGTCGCACCGGAGGGATTCAAGATCCATTACGACTTCACGATGGGCGGAACAGATGACCATATTCCTGAATTGGTTGATGCGTTGTCTCAATACGGGATCGCGGGTTGTTTTGAAGACCCGTTGCCCGGTGAAGACATACAGGGATACATCGAACTCCGCCAACGCTCAAGATTGCCGATTGTGCTGCATCACTTTCCGATGGGGGCGACGTACGAGGTGTTTATGCGACCTGCGGACATTTACATGCTTGGGCACGCGAAGATTGGTGATGCGGTTCGGCGCGCAGGACTTTTTGCGGCAAATGAGAGTCCGTTCATGCTTCAAAATGTAGGAGGAAATATCACGCGTGCGATGACAACCCACATGATGGCGGCGTTTCCAACGGCGACCTTTCATTTCCATTCGGATACCGAGACGTGGAAAACGGATGTGGTCAACGAGCAATTGACCCCGATTAACGGGTTCCTACGTGTTCCTGAATCTCCTGGACTTGGGGTGACACTGAATCGTGATGAATTAGAACGTCTGAAGTCTTTAAATCTACCGGAACAGAAGCGGTGGATTCTCAACTCTCAATTCAGGAACGGCACACGTATGTATAACATCGCGGATCCGACGAATTCGCTTTTCATGGTCCGTCCGGATCGGAGTCGCCTGATTTCGATGCGTTACACCTCCCCTATTTCTACGACGTATTGGGATGATGATGGCAGTGCTGAATACAAAGAAACCTTCGCGCGTATTGAACGGGAAGGCGTGGTTTTGGAGAGGTGATAGAGGTGGGGAGGATGCCGGGCGACTGTGGAGCCTCCCCATAAGTTGATACGCTTACTGGTTTGTAGTTGTTAACCATTATTTCGTGTGAGTGGTTCATGGCTGTGGATGTTGTGAGTTTACGGGAAAGTTTAGAACGAGTTGGCTATATCCATTCGCTCCTTAAGTGAGATGTGGAACATGCCATGGTTATGGGTTCCGACGTAAAGTCGATCGTTACTGACAACGAGTGATAGAATATTATCGGGAACGTCTGCAGAAAGCAATTCCCACTCGCTGTGAGCATCTAATCGATAGGTACCACTATCACCGACCCCATAGAGTGTCGTGCCGTCTACAGCGAATTTGCCTATGACGGTGGGCATCTGGTTTTTATCAGTGATGACTTGCCAGTGTTCTCCAGTTTTTGAGATCAAGACACCTTTGTCGGTTGCGATACAAATTGTTGAACCCGCGAAGATAATCTCCTTGAAATGCGCAAAGCGGATCGGTAGCGTTGACGTGATGTCTTTCCAACTGTCTCCGCTGTCAAAGGATTGAAACAATTTTCCATTCGTCTTACCGGCGTAGATGGTTTCCCCAGAAACCGCCAATGCAAATTTGGGACTGATACCAACGAATTCTGTGTCTATCCATTCCGGAGTGCCAGGTTTCCACTTGAAAAGCCGGTGATTGTATTCAGCGTAAAATGTTTCACCATCGACGACGAAGGCTCCGATTTTCGTATTTTTTTCCCTCAGTAGATGCCACATATATGAGGCAGAGTCATTGTCTGGTGCTAGCTCAGCTTCAAAAGGGGGGACCCCATGAATCGGGATGAGTTCTTCACCGGCAGGAAATGTGCGGAAGATACTCGGTTTGTTCTCCTGAATCGAAATGGCGTAGAGGACGTTATCGGCGATGGTTAACTTTACGTTGTTATAAAAATCTGTATCCAATTTGTGTGTGTGCTCGTGGGTATTGAAGTGAACACTTTCCCAAGTCTCACCGCCATCCGTTGACCGGACAAGGTCTCTGCCGATATGCATATAGAGTCTATGATTTAGGGCAATCAAGTCGTACATTGCGGGACCTGTCATTCCGTCTACATACGGGTGCCAAGACTCACCAGCATCGGTTGTGCGGCTGATCCCAAATGCATCTGCCTTGTAAAATGTATTTTCATCGATAGCAACAGATGGAAATCTCGGTGTGCCAAGTGAACTGATGTTAGATCTGAGGTGGGTCCAAGTTTTTCCACCATCGGTGGATCGAAATTCGGCTACTCCGAGGACGAAGAGGGTTTTACCTGCAGCGAGGACCTGTATAGCGGATTCTAAGTTTATGACGCCAGATTCATCCGTAGGTGTTATTTCAGTCCATGAGTCTCCAATATCTGGTGAGTGGAAGATCCTTTTCTGTAATACTTCAATGGTCCTTGGTATCTCTGGAAATGATTTAGTGGATTCCGAGTAGACAACATCAGGTGCCATTCCAACGTAGAGGTTATTTTTCTCAACGGTCAAGGCGTAAACGGCACCGGATGCGTCAGTGATCAATTGCTGCCAGTTGCTCGAACTGAGACGATAGAGGCCTTGGTTTGTGCCAGCGAATAGGGTGTTTCCCACTACAGCGATTGTAAAAATCCGTTTCCCTGTCAATTCGTTGTTTATGGGTGTCCAGTGCTGACCGGCATCAGTAGATCGAAAGATTCCTTGCTCTTGAAGGGCAATATACAACGTTACAGGTGCTTTCGGGTCGTATTTTTGGGTTTCCGCTGTGACGATGAGTCCATTCGCGACCCCTTTCGGACGCGGTCCGAGAGCATCCCACGTTTCACCGCCATCTCCTGAAGCGAGCACCTCATCAACGGAAACAGTATAAAGGATACCTTGGTGTTCTGTCATAGGCACTCGGTACTGTCCGGTGGGGATATTGGTGTTAATAAGCACCCATGTCGCGTTGGGGGTCAATCTATAGAGTCCCGTTTTTGCGGCAGCATAGATTGTTCCGTCAGTAGCTTCAAAGATGTTAAAGACGATACCGCCTTTGGGTCCGATTGACTGTGTCCACTGTGAATTCGAAAGTTGGGAGGCCTCGTCGTCCCACGCGTTTGTTGTGAGGGTGGTCTGCGAGGGTTGCATGCCGGTACCGCTGTTTTTACTGGGGATAATTGTTCTGCCGATCTGATTCCGCACCGCGGGTTTTGCGACAATCTCAAGGTAGATAGGCTCATCAACGAGTTCAATGGTAGGTTCAGATTGTGCGTCAAAACTATATGGCTGCTGGAACCGGAGGCGGTATTGACCGCCGATGCCAAAGAGTATTACTAATGCCACTGCAGAACCGAAGGCTACCCAAGGGAGTAGCGGTTTTTTTGCCGGTGGTGTTGGTGTCGGGCTCAGGTCGGCAATGTGTCGCATGACGTTCTCAGTGAGATTGTCAGACAATTGCACGCCGCTCAGCGTTTCGCGCACCAGCGTTTCCTCTTCTTGTAGACGCTTGCGTGCGCGCCGGAGTCGGCTCTTAATTGTATTCACCGACACGCCTAAAAATTTACCTATCTCCTTCGCCGTCATTTCGCCGAGGTAGTAGAGCGTCACGACGGTGCGTTCACTCTCTGGAAGTTTCTCCAGAAGCGTTTTGACGAGATTCTGGCGACGATTTGTGGCTTCAGTTTCACGTTGATGGAAATGGGAAGCCTTTTCTACCTCTTCTGGAAGTGTCTCCTCTAAGGATTGCATATTCAACCTGTCTGTTTTCGCTTTATTTCGCTTTATCCAATTAATGCAGAGTCGATTGGCGATGACATAAAGCCATCCATCAAATCGGTTTGGATCCTCCAGTGTCCCAAGTTTTTTGTAGACTTGGATGAAGGTGTCTTGGGTAATTTCCTCGGCAGTCTGAAAATCCCCGATTTTCCGCCATAGAAGGGCATGAACACCTTTTTGGTGTTTCCGCATCAATATACTGAATGCTTCGTCGTCGCCCGACAAAATTCTGCGAATCAGTTGCACATCGTTATCTATCATCAGAATTCTCCACCATCTTGGTTAATGAAGGATCCTCCTTGGTTGATGAACCATCTTCGTTAATAGAGTTTAATTAGAATTACGCTACCCTTTTTTAATTATAAAGACACAATTTATTGGGAAAAGGGTGCATTTAGATCGAAAATATTTGAAAAATATGAGTTTTTTTATTTTTTTACGAATTGGTGGCTTGTTTAGGGCAAGAAATCTGCCTACATTGACCCTCAGCTGTCAGTAGGATCACGAAATATTTTTTTTGAACTGACGCTGCGCGATTTTGAGTAAGTTCCCGTTCAAATAGCGGACGATGGTTTAGTTTTTCGTCGGGATATTTTCAACTGACGCGTCCGTGCGATTCTATCGCGATAACAAGGCTAACCTAATTGTAGCATAACACACAATTCCTAAGCAACTGAGGGTACACCTATGTCACGCGACGACCCTTCTCTTATATCTTTGGCATTTACTTTCGGTGGGTATGCGAGTTATACCAATCTGAAGAAAAATTGGTGTTTATGCACCCATTCGCTGCAAAACGGTGTCTTTAAACTTTAAAGGATATCCTTACAACCCGTAACTTGCGTTATATTAACTTTTTTAAGTGACTATCGGAGGAATACAGATGAAATATGTACGCGCCTTCTACGTAATCAGTGGGATACTACTATGTGCGAACGTTTCTTCACTTTTCGCAAAAGCCCCAGAAACTGCCAAAATCGTATTCAGATCAACGCGTGATGGCAACTTTGAGATTTATAGCATGAACCCGGATGGCTCTGATCAGAAAAACTTAACCCGGCACCGTGCCAATGATTCCGCGCCTGTCTGGTCGCCGACAGGTAGACAGATTCTTTTTCTCTCGGATCGAGGTGGGATACCAGATCTCTACCTTATGGATGCCGATGGAACGAATGTGCGTCAGGTGTTCAAAAAATTAATAGGCAGAGAGTTTCCAACGTGGTCGCCTGACGGAAAAGCGATTGCTTATCACCGATTTCACACATTCTCTATCTACACCGCCTCAATTGACGGAACAAATGAGGAAAAACTTGCGGATGGCTTATGGCCTGCGTGGTCTCCCCACGGTGCTGAGATAGCTTTTATGGCAGGCGAGTTTGTTTGGGCTGACAACGGCAACCTCAGATTTCCGGACGTCAGCGTCGAGATTATCAATCTACAAACGCATGCAAAAGAGAAACTTCTTCCGAGGAGTATTTCGATGTATAGACCTATCTGGGTACCCGATAGTGATCAGATAACCTTTTCTTGGAACGGTAGGCAAGAGAACGGTTTTTTAGAAGCTAACAAGAGAGTGCATACCATAGATATCTACGTTGTGAACCGAGATGGTAGCGGACTCAGGAAGATTATTGAGTCTGGAGCAGACATTGGAGTGTCTAACCCTACTTGGTCACCACGCGGGGATGAACTCATTTACAACATTTACAATCATCAAGGTCGTGGCTCCAGACAGCTCTTTAAAGCCACTTTGGACGGCGGTACCCCAGAGCAGCTCACACACCGGGGTAATAATTTCCGCGCCGATTGGTTCGATCCGGCGTTTGCTTTGCCGGTGTCACCCCAACCGTCCCTTTTGACGACCACGTGGGGGAAACTCAAAACACGAGACTAACATCATGGAGAAATACTTTCTTTAGAAAGCATATCCAAGGGGAGGGCTTCACTCCCGTATCAATAGTATTCGTCCTGGAGATGGTGTTCCCAATACTGTTTGGGAATCCAATCTTGCCGGAAGAGAAGCACCAGCAGAAAGGAGAAAAACCGAGATGAAAAATAACCTTCGCGATAAATTCCGTGACTTCCTGCAATCGGAGGAAGGACGTGTCGGTGTCAAGGCACCGCTTGTAGTAGGTATCGCAGGCGGGAGTTTGTTGTTAGCACAGGCAATGCTCCCCTCCTCGACACAGGCGCATGGCAATCATCAGGGTTGCCCTCAGTGTCCTGAGGGGCAAGTCTGCGAATCAGGAGAGAAGTGGCAATGGTCTCCCGACTGCGATAACGGCCCGGACGAGGAACCGGGATGCATGATATCTCTGGGATGGCACTTCAAGTGTGTTGATCCGTAAGAACCTCTATCAATCTGCTGTTATCGGTCCTGCTGTTTCTTCAGCAGGACCGACCTTTCAAAAAACTTTGCGAGGAGGACATGATGAGATGGACAAGGATTGAGGACCCTCTCTTTCTGATAAAAGGCGGGCTTGTATATTATACAATGTTAGGGATTGTCCTTTTTCTAAGTGGTGGTCTGCTGTTCATAGCCAACTGGGCAGACGCTGCTAAAAGCGACCGGATCTCTTTTGCTTCCAATCGTGGAGGAAACTTTGATATCTATGTCAGGGACATCAACGGTGAGCACGCCCGCAACTTGACGAACCACCCAACGGATGAGTTTGGTCCCTGGGCTGGCATAGGATTGCCTGTGCATACCTGGTCTCCAGATGGACGTTTCTTGGCTTATGTCTCCGGGCGAGATGGAGTTTTTAAGATTTATGTCATGGACACACGGACGAGGGAACACCGGCGACTCACACATCGCCGCGAAAAAGAATTGGCTCCTGCGTGGTCTCCGGATGGCAAGTGGATTACCTTTGTCTCCCATGATAACGAAGGTGACAGCGAAATCTACAAAATGGAGGTCAAAAGCGCACATCTGGTCCAATTGACAGACTTTGGAGGAAACGAGCACCCTGCGTGGTCTCCGGATGGCAAACAGATCGCTTTTGTCTCTTTATCCCACAATCGAGGGGGTAAGAGGGACGGTCTCTATATAATGAATGCCGATGGGGAACGGTTGAGACGAGTGCCTAACGCCAACAGAGGTTTGATTGGGAAAGGATGTGCGTGGTCTCCGGATGGCAAACAGATCACTTTTAGTGTCTACATCCCTAACACCCGGCGAGAGCATCTCTGTGTGATTGACGTGGATGGCAGGAACTTTCGCCAACTCACCCGAGGCGGTCCGATACCCATATTAGGGAATAAGGAACCCGCCTTTCCGCTTTTACCTCGACCTCCTCTTCCGGAGATTGGTTCTCCCGCATGGTCCTCCGATGGCAAGTGGATTGCCTACGTTTATTCAGAGACAATACTCTGGCAAACTGCTGACATCTATATTATAGACGCGGCGGGGAACGGGCGCGGTCAACCACTTGTAACGGGTGCACGGCAAAATTTATCTCCTGCGTGGGTGCCGGAGGGGTTTCTCTCTGTATCGCCGAGCATCGAGAAGCAGACAACCGTCTGGGGCAGGCTGAAAGAAAAAACAGATTAAAAACTGATGCAGTGGCTTCAACTGCAAGCGGAATGGCATCTTAGATTGGGTGGACATAGTACTGCTACCAATAAAACAATCAGCGAGGATGATGAATCCTTATGAAAAACCATTTATCAAGCCTTTGAGCAACTACACAATTCTTTTCTTGGAACAGTGTGCCCACTATTGTACGCATTCATAGTGGTGCTAAAAACGGAGCTGCTTTTATAAATTTTGTTTTGGCTGTATACGGAGCGAAGCGTCCCTTTGATGCCATCGTCGTTGATGCCCCTTGGCTCATACATCGTTTTCAAGAAATATTGTCATCTGACATTGATTTTTCTTTTCTCCCTGATCCGATTGATCTCGAAAGGTTTCAGCCATACCAAGACAAGATAATAGGGAAGCGATGTATAAACGCCATTTTTGACACACAAGAGGTCTTCCAAAAACCCGTTGTCGGAATCATCCTTGGAGAAGTGCCCGAAGTCAATTATCGTGTTGGGGAATTCATTGCTCAGTTGTGTCCAGAACTCTTCTTTGTTGTATTCGCACCTGAGTTACCAGATATGTATTTAAATAATCTGCCTAATAACCTTGTTTTTTATACAGAAACTGAACAACTTGGGACGGATCCACACTTGCTCCCGATGCTATTCAACGCTATGGATATCTGCTTCTTCCATGCAAACTTACAAAGCTCCAGTTCGCTACTGTTCCAGGGTTTGGCTTGCGGAGTCCCTACGCTTATAGGGACGAGTGTTGCTATACCTGAGTTTGGGAACGCCTGTGCTTTTATAGATTCAAAAAGAGAGATTACAGACCACGAATACTTGAAACACGTTCTCGAGGACTCAAAGCAGTTATTGGCAGATAGCTCAGAAATAGATCGGCTCTCCAAGGAGGGCCGGAAATTGGCAGAAAGTTTTTCTTCCGATGCCATTTCGGAGCATTTTATTAACCTTATTCACTCATTAACGCAGCGACAGATCGAAACTGAGGCGATGTCCACTTTCAATTCTTTCCCTAATCTGTTCTGCTATAATTATGATAACAATCATGGGACTGTCCGATCTCAAGCACTTCAGCATCCACACTATTCCGCAGAAAGTATTGAGGTTGGACTTGCTAAAGAGCTTCTCAACTCTCACTCACGCCCGCAGGTTGAGACGCTTCTCACTGAAATATGCGATGATAATAGAGAGAAGGTATCTCACATTTTAGACACACTTTCCGGGTCGGTGCTGTAGTCTGGGTTGTCACTCATACTAATGATTTTGGTGGATATTCGCAAATTTTAAACGAATCAACTCTTACGGGCGGGCGGAACACCCTGCCAGTGAAAGAAGGTACCGGTATCCTATGCAAGCGATTATTCTGTGTGGCGGTTTAGCAAAGCGGTTGGGTGAGACTACGAAAACAGTCCCAAGATTTTGCTTGACATTGCTGATCAAACAGTGTTGAATTGGCAACTGCAACTACTCAAAGAGGCAGGTGTCAGAGAGGTCATCCTCGCCTCGGGCCACCTGCACAATG
Organism: Candidatus Poribacteria bacterium; assembly: GCA_021295715.1. Classification (NCBI taxonomy): domain Bacteria; phylum Candidatus Poribacteria; species Candidatus Poribacteria bacterium. Next base: position 91,059 of record JAGWBV010000002.1, read on the forward strand.
TGCTGTATGAACGCGTGGGAGACTGCTACGGTGGTGTGTATTCGCTATGCGAAAGAAGAGAAAAGACTCGGTACCGGCGGCGCGATCCGGAACGCTATGAAATATATCACCGCGTCCCCTTTTTTGGCCTCAACGGCGATGTGCTCCTTGATAACTTTTCGTTCCGAGGGATGTTAAATTACTTTCGCCCAAGACATGACAGGATTGTTACTGAGTGTGTATGTTGATGATATGCGTCCCTACGGATAGATTGTATCCGACAGAAACGGGAAAATTATAACCTTCTGTGAGAAACAATTAACCTGTTCTGCAGGATACATCAATGGGGGAATGTATCTCTTCAACGAAGCAATTACTGAGGTGTTTCCCAAGGATAGGGACAGTTTCTCAATTGAACAGAATGTTTTCCCTTACGTGTCCGATTTGTGGACGTTGTGCACCGATGCGAATTGGATTGATATAGGTGTCCCAGAACGGCTAGCGTATGCGAGACAGCACTTCCGAAATGGAGGGTTTCGGTAAAGGGAGTGTCGTTGGTAATCGGTGTTGCGCCTGATATTTTTCAAGTCCCAGAAAGAAGTCGTCTATTTGAGAAAAAATGATACAATAGGCATTGGGGAACTCCTTTTTCAGGGGTTAGGTTACCTCATGATACCAGATGGAGGAAAGAATCTTATGAACCGCTCGTGTTTGTTTATTTTTTTTACACTCAGTCTGATGCTGTTGTACCAAGGGCTGTGTCCTGTTTTGGCAAATGCTCCAGCAACTGCTAAAATCGTGTTTAGCTCCACTCTTGACGGCAACGCGGAAATTTATATGATGAACCCAGATGGGAGTCAACGGGTGAGATTAACCAATCACCCAGCGCGCGATTCGGCACCCGTTTGGTCACCAACAGGCGAACAGATTGTTTTTAACTCCGATCGCGATGGGAAATGGGACATCTACATTATGGATGCGGACGGGACAAATGTGAGGAGGGTGTTTAAGACGCTTGCACATAGAGAACATCCAGCATGGTCTCCCGATGGAAAATGGATTGCTTACACGCTGCATGCTGAATGGGCTATCTATATTGCGAAGACTGATGGGCGCGATGCCAAGAGAATCGCTTCGACGGGTTTTCTTGGAGGGGATCCAGCATGGTCTCCCGACGGAACGCAGATCGCGTTCTGTTTGGCACAAGCTATAAATCCAGGAAGTTACCAACTTCGACTTGTCAACCTAAAGACCGGTGATCAAGAAACGATCCATCCGGAGCCTTGGCTGCGAATGACCCAACCGGCTTGGTCTCCGAATAGCGACCAAATCGCCTTTGCCCACATTCCAGTATTGAGACAGGATGTCCCTAAAGGGACAATCTACACGCTGAATCGTTTTGGTGGCGAACTCAGACGAATTGTTTCTGAGAAGGGTGGGAGGGCATCCCATCCTACATGGTCTCCAGATGGAGAGGAACTTCTTTATCAACAGAAAATCGGAAATCATACGCAGCTCTTTAAAATCAATTTGGGTACGAGTCAAATCCAAAAACTCACCCGCCGTGGTAGCAATTTCCACGCCGATTGGTTTGATCCACAGGTGTTGCCCGTTCAGCCAGCGAAAAAGACAATCACAACAATTTGGGCTGAAGTGAAGAAGGAGTAAAGTGAGTGTGCAGCGTGGGAAAATCCAAAGAAACACCGGAAGTGTTCAGCCTTCAGCGATCAGCGATTAGCAAATTCGCGAGTAAAGTTCGCTCCTACGGGCAGTGTGTTACAGCAAATCGAATGTCTGTCCGCCTTCCGTCTGCCAGTTGGTGAGATTGTCCAGCCGGATTGTTCGTAATCCGACTTGGGCGTTTCCTGTGTAAAAAACGTATCCGACACTGTCTTTGATGTACATACGGGGCCAGCCTACCCAGTTACTGTCGAATTGCTCGGCGTTGATACCGAGACCGGGCAGTGCTGGATTTCTCGGATAGTATTCCCAGTTGATGAGGTCTTTTGAACGTGCGAGTCCTACTGTATCCCACCACCCGTGATGGGACACACCTTCCGGTTTCCATGTGTTGCACCCTTCATACCACAGATACCACATATCATCGACCCGATTCAAGGATCTCGGTCGGACGTGAATCGCGTCCCAGTTATCCAGTGTTTCGGGAGCAAAGACCGGATTCCGCTCGTCGGGATGCCAGTTCACCAAATCATTGCTGTAGAGTAGATACCCGCGATCGCCTGCCAATCCGCGTTGTGGCTCTGGCGTGAAACCCGCGTAGAAAAGGAGATAGCGGGACGGTAACCCTTCAGCACGGATGAGGTCGAATTCGTGCGCGTGGGTGAAGTGTTTGTAGACTGGGTTGTTCGGATATTGAAAGAATGGACCCATCGGATAGTCTGCCATAGCCAACATGAACCCTCGCCATTCTGGGAACTTCTGTGCAGAGAACATGATAGCGACGCGCCCGTCATTTGTAACGACTGCACCGCTGATATAGAGATTATCATACGGCGTATCGAGATAGGAGATAAGGGGTTCAACGTGTCCTTCCCACTGCTTCAGGTCTGAACTCACAGTCACACCGATTGACCGTCTTGAAGACCCCTCCTCATCACCTGCCATTCCTGTCATGACGTACATGTAATACAAACCGTCGTATTCAATAATCGCGCCCGGGATGACCTGTTTCTCATAGAAAGAACCTTTGGGACCACGGGATATAATCGGTTTGGTAATCTCTTGGAGCCATGGGAGGGTTGTCACGGTGAAGGACTGGAGTCGGACACCTGACGGGGTTTCAACGCCAAGGCTGTTGTCAGTGGGTTCGTAAAGGTCTTCCCATTCACCCAACGGGCCCCGCATCCAACCGGTTGTATCGTTGACCCAGAACCTAAAAAAATTGCCTTTCTTCAGAATTCTGATGTTCCACGGCGGTCTTCCGATGTTATTATACGTCTTCCAAGTTCGTGTGTCAGTATTGATTTCGCGGACAATCTTGAATTCGTCAGTAGAAATCGCGAGGTATGCCCTTTTGCCTAACGTTGTATCTCCGGAGAAGAAGACTTTGACCGGTTCGGTGGTCAGTTCTCCTGTCAGCACCAGATTCATTTCGTAGTTTCCAGAGACGCGTCTTTCTGTCACGTTTTTTGTCCTTTGAATAGGTGATCGGTTTTCGGTGAGAGAAGGGTAGGCACAAGACCTACCCCTACAGCGTAACAGATTTAGGTTGCGTCGGTTTTACCGTAAGTAACGGTTGGATCGAGCGGGTAAATCGGATGCCTTAACTTCTGATAGTCATAACTGAAAAGGTTCGGACTGTGAACGCCGGGGGTATCCACGTCCAAAATCTGGTGCGCAATGGGTGTATAGTCTGCGCGAAAATGGACAGCGGATTTGAGGGCGATGAGTTTGCGCGCCTGCGGTTCAATCCCAACACTCCGAAGTACTTGCGCATCGTAAGGTTGAATCCGTCTTTCTGTGAGGATAATCTTAATGCCATTGACTTGGACGACGGCTGTTCTGCCCATGTTCGCAGCGGTGCCGCGCCCCATTGGACCCTTCAAGATAAATCTGCCGTCAGAGAGGGTTTTGACGGATGCTGTTAGCGCGACGGGTGCTCCGTGTTGTGTGTCCGTTTTGCCACCGACATTCAACCGAACACTGTTTCCGACACCTGCTTCAACTGCTTGGGCAACTGATTCGGGATCTGCGATGACCGCGATGATTGCGTCTTGAACATCTGCCTCAATAAACTTTCGTAAAATCGTTGTGCCGTCACAGGGACCGCCACCGCCAGGGTTGTCCGCGCCATCGGCGAGTACAATCGGGTTGCCATCTGTTTCGTTGGCGATTTCGATTGCAGCTTCGACGGTGTGTAAGTTAAAAGTAAACTGCTCGCGCATGTTCCAAATATTGGAGGCGAATTGGTCAGCGTGGGTCTCTGCGAGTGCCATATCCCCGTTGGTGGTGACGAGGACTGAAACGCCAGCATCCGTTATATCCGCAAATGGGAAGCCCATAGAGAGGGTTGCCGTTACAACACCGCGCTCGGTTTCAAGGTGATGCAGTGCTTGGATAACTTCTATCATTGGATTTTTCATTGTGCACTGCGCAGGCGGCGCGGTCAGTAAAGGGAGTTGACGGTATGCCATCGTCGGTTGAATCTTCCCTTGGTTCATACCGAAGAGAAGTTGCCCTGCTTCAAACCCGCGTTCGTAGCAGTCTATGTGCGGATAGGTATCAAACCCGATGATAACATCGGAGTAATGTGCCATTTTATCGGTGATATTGGCGTGTAAGTCGAGTGTTGTGACGATCCACGTTTCACCTACGATCTCACGAACTGCCTGAATCAAGTCGCCTTCGGCATCTTCATGCTCCTCTGTTACCATTGCGCCGTGTAAGTCGAGGAGGACCCCATCAAATTCTCCAGCGTTCTGTAAGAGCGTCAGGAACTCCGCTTTAAGGGTCTGATAAGCGGTTTGCTCTACCATGCCGGAAGGTGTCGCAAACGCCCACAGGAGCGGGACAGGTTGTAAATTGAGTTGTTCGGCGACATCAAGGAAACCGCCGGTAATGGTTCGAGTGCCTCGAAACGCGGCGATAATCTCTTCACCGCGGTGGTAACTCCCCTTTTTGAAACTCTCAATGGTTGTCAAAACGGGTGAAAATGTGTTAGTTTCGTGTCCGATACAACCGACTGCAATTCGCATGCGTTATCTCCTTTCGCACTTGGATACGAAACCAATTTACCATGTATTTATCGGCATAGCAAGCAAAAGTGTGCCAGATTTTTGTTAATCAAAAAGCCAAGATTTGATAAAATGGTTAGCAAACGTGTTTAACTGCCAAATTTAAGAGTTACGAACATTCATACAGGAGCAATCACTATGGAATATACCTATCTCGGTCGGATTGGGCTACGGGTAAGTCGTTTCTGTCTCGGAACTGTCAATTTTGGGGGGCATACATCCGCAGAAGATTCGTTGCCGGTCCTCAGCCGGGCATTGCAATCCGGAATTAACTTTTTCGATACCGCTAACATTTATAACGATGGTTTAACAGAGACGATTGTTGGAAATTGGTTGACAGAGGATAAAAGTCGACGCGATCAGATTGTCTTGGCGACCAAATTGTACGGTTCAACGGGTGAGGGACCCAATGACGGTCGACTATCGGCGTACCATATCCGTCGCGCATGCGAAGACAGTCTACGTCGCCTACGAACTGACCATATAGATTTATATCAGATGCACCATATTGATCGTCGGACACCGTGGGATGAGATTTGGCAAGCGATGGAGCAATTGGTGCGTGAAGGCAAAATTTCGTACGTCGGCAGTAGCAACTTCGCAGGGTGGCACATTGCCCACGCGCAGGGTATCGCTACGCAACGCAATTTCCTTGGACTCGTCTCAGAGCAGAGCGTCTATAATCTCCGCAGCCGGAAAATTGAACTTGAAGTGTTACCGTGTTGCCGCGAACTCGGTTTGGCGGTGATCCCTTATAGTCCGATGGGAGGTGGGCTGCTCTGCGGTGTGCTGGATAACCCGACCACCGGTCGACGGGGAAGGGAATCGCACAGAGAAACGATTGCGACGCATCGAGCACAGTTTGAAGCCTACGAAGCACTTTGCGCCTCAATGGGAGAACCTCCCGCGAACGTTGCTCTGGCATGGGTGCTCAGCAATCCAGACATTACAGCACCGATTATTGGTCCGCGGACGATCGAACAACTTGAGGCGAACTTATCGGTCTTGGAATTGAAACTGGACGATGAAACTCTCGCGAAACTTGATGAGATTTGGACGGGTCCTGGTGGTGAAGCACCAGAGGCGTATGCATGGTAGTACTTAAGCGCGTTAAAGTGAATCTTCGGATATTGGAAACAGATAAGGAGTGAAGTTGATGGCATACGAGAATGAGCTTTTTCAAGAACGCGTCGTTCGTGTGGAGCGTCCGTCAGCACATTGGACGTTGTTGCGCGCCCCGAACGGTGAGTTTCTTGGCGCGTCTGGCGATGGACTTGCAGTTTTTGATTATGTAGATGATAAAGCGATATGGGAGTCGGTTGAAGGTGGCACTGCGTATCGTCATGTGGTCACCGATCTTGTCCTTGAAGCGAAGGCTGCGGGTTCAGAGAAAGGTTGTTATCTTCAGCATAACGGTGCTCGACTTGCCAGTGACGGCACTGCAGCAGTTGATGAAGGAACGGTCTTTTCTCTTGGACATGGACCTGCGCATCTGCCATCGGAGTATCTAAAATCGCTCCAAGAGAACGGTTGGGTATGTCTTCCGTCCATCATAGCACCCGATGTTGTTGAAGAATTGGCGCGGATTAGTTGTACGGGGCGGTGGGATCACGAAACCTATGACCGAAGCACAGGCTCACTGGTGAAGGGTGTTGCCGTGGCACAAGCAGCAACAGAACCAGTGTCCTTGTGGGTGATGCGCCAATATATGCGAACGAGCGAAATTCGACTGGGGCATCCACCCGGTTTCGCGATACTCACGCCGGACGATGGCGAGCGGGATGTGCAAGGTTGGCATTCCGATTTCCCTTACCATTGGGGGATTTTCGCTACGCGTGGCACTGGTCCAGAGATACCACTCCATAATTTCCCGGAATTGGTTATGGGTGTTCAGCGCAATTTGTGTGTTTCCGAATTCCGCAAGGAGAACGGTGCAACCTGTTTCAAACTTGGATCGCATACGCTCGGTGAAGGTCCACCGGACGAATGGGGACCCGGACACATCTATCGACAACCTGGCTATCGAGCTGCCCACGGGTTGCCCTACAACGGACCAGATGCGGATGTCGTCGAGGCACCGGGTGGGAGTTATATCCTCTACGACTCCAGAATTTGGCATCGCGCCGGGGTGAACCGGACAGCGCGTAAACGCGCCGCAATGTTGCAAGCCATCATCCCGATGTACATCATGCCCAAAACGGACACCAGTCGTGCCTATCGGAACTTCATTGCGAGTCCTCTCGTTGAGGAACTGACACCGTTAGAGCTGAAAGAACTCAAAGCCTTGATGATAACCAGAATTGAGGGTTCAGGTGGAAAACATGTCGTCACAACTGATTCGGCACTGAGTGAAATAGTAGGATAGCCGTCAGCAGTCAGTAATCAGCAGTCAGCCAGTAGAGTAGCCATCAGCGGTCAGCAAAGAGGTTATCGCCTCACAAAGCCTCTTGACTGACAGCCGAAAGCCGATGGCTGACAGCCACTAAAAAAGGAGCAAACATGGAAAAACGTCCAAATATTTTATGGTACTGCACAGACCAGCAACGTTTCGACACTATCGGAGCGTTGGGAAATTCACACATCAACACGCCGAGACTCGATGAATTCATGCGTCAGTCAGTCACATTCACCCACGCCTATTGCCAATCTCCCATCTGCACACCTTCTCGTGCGAGTTTTATGACCGGTATGTACCCTTCAGCCGTGAGCGTCACTGGCAACGGTAACGCCGTTTTCCCCGAATATTATGAAGATCGATTGATAACTCACGCATTGGCGCAAGATGGCTATGACTGTGGGTTAATTGGTAAACTCCATCTCGCGAGTGCTTTTGAGGCACAAGAACAGCGCGTGGATGATGGATACCGCTACTTCCAGTATAGCCATGACCATGGGAAACCGAATGCGCTCGGACACGAATATGCCGATTGGCAACGTGCACAAGGGGTCGATCCTGAGGCGTTGATCGCGGAGAAGGCAATTTCTCAAAGGTATCCGAACAGGAGTGGGCGTGTGCATGAACCGTCCCCCGATCGCGATAATGTTCCACCGCACCTGCATCAGACTTACTGGTGCACCGAGAAAACAATCGAATTTGCCGAGAAAAATCGTCGAGAAAATCAGCCGTGGATGCTGAGTATCAATCCATTTGACCCACATCCACCGTTTGACGCGCCGTGGGAGTATTATCGACGGTACGACCCGGAAACACTGCCCGGTCCCTATTTTCAGGAGAGCGATATCGCCTTTCAGTCGCAATTGACAGATGCGGGTATCGATTTCCAATCTCAGGCGAAACCACCTTCGGAGTGGGACGACAAACGGATGCAAGCATCTTATTACGCCATGATAGAACAACTCGACCATGAGTTCGGACGTATACTCGACTACCTTGATGCCGAGGGACTTCGTGAAGATACGATTGTTATCTTCACTTCTGACCATGGAGAGGCACTTGGCGACCACGGGTTGGTATACAAAGGGTGCCGTTTTTACGAAGGATCCGTGGCCCGGACATTTCTTACAGGATGTTCAAAGCGACGCCCTCGTTGAACTGCTTGATATTGTTCCTACACTATATGATGCATCAAGTGTGGAGGTTCCGTACTACGTACAAGGCAAATCTCTTGCCCCACTATTGCGCGGTGATGTTCCTGCCAACGAGCATCGAGAGGCGGTTCGTTGCGAATTTTTCGATGCAATCTCAATGCCCGATCAGACACACGCCACGATGTATCGGGACCAACGCTGGAAGCTTGTAACCTACCATCAAAAAGGGCTTTGTGAACTTTACGATCTCGACAACGACCCTTGGGAACATAACGATCTTTCGGAGCATGCCGATTATCAAGCCGTCAAATGGGAATTGATGCAGAAAAGCTTCGACGCGACCGTTTATGCGCACCCTCAGATGATACCGCGTGTCGCTTCGCACTAACAAAACTGCGACTTTGGTATGCTGAATGGGTGTGCTTTGTAAACGCGATTGGCGTGAATTCGGTTTAAGAATTCACGCCAACGCACAGAGGAATCCGACGGACTTCGGTGGTTTTCCGAGATTCTGCAACCTTTTCACCCTAAAAGTGTGTCACTAAGAAGTAACAACTAACGTAAGTTCAAACCGTAGTAAAGGGTTTTTCTGTGCTTTGTGTTTGCATATAGGTGGTTTTTTGATTCTTCTAAAATTATGCACCATTTCCGCTGCGACGGTGCGTCACTAATAATTGAATGCGATCAGATACCACGTTTAGAAGAACAGTTTTCAGCACGGGTTGCTATGCAACCCTTTCAGTGATCGGTTATCAGTTAAAGATGGTGTTTTGCGGATTTCCCTTGTAAAACGAAGACCTCTTACCGATAACCGAAGGCCGAAAACTGAAAACCACTGAAAAGGAATATTATGGCGACCTCAACAAATAACGGAATGCATGCCGATGACGTTGCTGCAATTGATGAACTCCGAGACGTCTACGACCAGTTAAAGGTATCACTGGCGAGGATCATCATTGGTCAGGAGCAGGTCATCGAACACTTGTCGATATGTCTGTTTTCTCAAGGTCACGCGCTGTTGATGGGGGTTCCCGGCTTGGCGAAAACATTGCTGGTCAGTCGGTTTGCTGAAACGATGGCGTTGCAGTTTAGTCGTATCCAATTCACGCCTGATCTCATGCCGATGGACATCACCGGCACAGACATTCTTCAGGAAATCCCCGGCGGCAGACGGGAGTTCGAGTTCGTAAAGGGTCCCCTCTTTGCAAATCTTATTTTAGCGGATGAGATTAATCGCGCCCCTTCAAAGACCCAAGCCGCTATGCTTGAGGCGATGCAGGAATACAAAATCACTGTCATCGGCAGAACCTACTCTCTGGATCCTCCTTTCTTTGTCTTAGCGACACAAAACCCAATCGAGCAGGAAGGCACATATCCGTTACCGGAAGCACAATTAGACCGGTTCATGTTCAGAATCGAGGTGGACTATCCGGGACGGTTTGAAGAGATTGAGATTGCCCGGACGACGACTGGCGCGTCTCTCCCGACACTGGAGCACGTTCTGACGGGTGAGCGAGTGCGTGCGTTTCAAGACCTTGTGCGTCGCGTCCCGGTCGCTGAGCACATCTACGAATTCGCTGTGGATCTCGCCCGGAGCACACGTCCAAAAGGCGATGCAGCTCCTGACTGGTTGAAGCCCCTCGTTGCTTGGGGTGCCGGTCCGCGGGCGGTTCAGTATCTAATTCTCGGTGCGAAAGCCCGTGCAGCACTCAGTGGCAGCTACATGGCACGACTTGAAGATGTTGTTGCGGTGGCGAATCCAGTGCTGGCGCATCGTGTTATTACCTCCTTTGCTGCGGAGTCTGAGAATATCACCAGTAAAGACATCGTCAATCGACTCCTTGAGGAGTTGTCTGAAGGAAATTAAGGTATGCTGCAACTCAAACGGGATTACCTCGATCAGAAGGTTCTGGAACGGCTTTCAACGCTTCAACTGCATGCTCGGTTGCCTATGATCGGAAGCGTATCAGGCAAACATCGGAGTCCGATTCGCGGTTCGAGCCTTGAGTTTGCAGAATACCGTAAGTACGTACCGGGCGATGACCCTCGAAGACTTGATTGGCGGGCTTATGCGCGAAATGATCGCTACTACATCAAAGAGTTTGAGGCTGACACCAATTTACGGATGTGTTTAATCGTTGATACCAGCGGTTCCATGAACTTCACATACAACGGCATGAGTAAATTGGATTATGCCCGTCGTATCGCTGGGACTTTAGCCTATATTGCGGCACAGCAAGGTGATGCTGTTGGACTCTATTGTGCTGGCACGGGGTTCCACAAAGAGATCCCGCCGAAACGGAGTGCAAAGCATCTTAGCGCGGTCCTTGATGAATTGGGTACGATGGAGGCAACTGGTGAGACGGGATTAGCGAACGTTCTCCATGAAACCGCTGAACGCGTCCCGCAAAGGGCACTCATTGTCGTTCTTTCCGATCTGTTTATCGAACCAGAAGTTGTGCGAAACTGTCTTGAGCACCTACGATTCCGTAAGCACGACATCGCCGTGTTTCATCTGTTGGAGCAGAGCGAGTTGGAATTGGAATTCGATCGCCCAATGCGTTTCGTTGACATGGAGGGAGGCGAACCTATATTGGCGGATCCGACTGTCATTGGGGCTCAATACCAGCGTGCACTCGAAATGTATCTCGAAAGTATGAACACAGTCGTTCAGGATACTGAAGTCGATTACCACCGTATCCGCATCAATGAGAACTACGACGATGTGTTAGCGCGATTCCTATTGGGACGGACACCGAAGCGGCATTCTTAATAGTTTTCAGCAGTCGGCAGTCAGCAATTAGCAATTAGCAATTAGTAGTTAGCAAAGAGGCACCTAATTGCTATCAACTAACAGTGAGCGTAGCGAACGCCCTAACCGCTAACGAGTAAAAAAATATGGGTTTTCTGCAACCGTTGGCATTAATTGCCCTCCCTTTAATCGCGTTACCGATCCTTATTCATCTTATCAATCGGCATCGGCATCGCACGATCCCTTGGGCAGCGATGATGTTTCTCATGAGTGCAAAGCGTATGAGCAAGGGCATGGCACGTCTTCGGCATTTCCTGATCCTATTAATGCGTGTGCTTGCAGTCGCGGCTCTGATTTTTGTCGTCAGTCGTCCGTTATCTGGTGGATGGTTGGGTAGCATTGGAATGAGTAAACCGGATGCTACCTTGATACTCCTGGACCGTTCTGCGAGCATGGAAATGCAGGACTTACAAGCGGGTCAGTCGAAGCGAACCGCGGCACTGCAAAAACTCGCGGAATTGCTGGAACAGGGGGATTACGGGGCGCACTTAATTCTCATTGATAGTGCGAGTGGTCAACTGCAAGAGATAGATTCACCGAAGGTACTATTGGATATACCCATCGCCGAATCGAGTGCCACCAGTGCGGATATTCCGGGTATGCTTGAGTCTGCCTTGGCGTATCTCAAAGCGAATAAGTCGGGACGAGCTGACGTGTGGATCTGCTCTGACTTAAGCGAGAACGATTGGGATGTTGAAAGCGGACGCTGGCAAGCGATATACGAGGAATTTGCGCAGTTAGAGGGTGTACATCATTTCTTGCTGGCATACGCAGATTTACCTTCAAGCAATTTGTCGATAAGGGTAGAAAACGTACAACGATGGGAACGCGGTCACGATGCGGAGCTCGTTCTTGATGTGATAGTTCGGGCGAAGGGGAGCAGTGGCGCAACACTTCAAGGAGTTCCAATTGAGTTTGAAGTCAACGACGTTCGATCTGTCGTTGAGGTCGAGATTGACAGACAGGGTGCCTCACTGAAAGGACACCGTATCCCGATTGATACCAAACTGCGTTCAGGATGGGGTTCAGTTGGGTTGCCGGGTGATGCGAATCCCTTAGATAATCGATTTTTCTTTGTGTTTTCAGAATCGACGGTGCGAAGAGCCGTTGTCGTCAGTGATGATGTAAAGAATGGTGAAGCGTTTCGTCGGGCACTTACTATTCCGATAGCCCCTCGACTCGAACATCGGGTTGATGTGGTCTCCGTGGATCGCGCTGCAGAAATTGATTGGGAAAATACGGGGTTGTTGATCTGGCAAGCGGCTCTACCGCGCGGGTCAGTAGCAGAGCAGATTGCGCAATTTGTTGACACTGGACGTGTGGTTATGTTCTTTCCGCCGAGTCAAAACGCAGATGAACGGCTATTTGGCTCACGTTGGGGGGACTGGCAAACTCCCGGAAGTCAACAGATTTTTAATCCCTCATGGTGGCGTGGCGATACAGATCTGCTGGCGCACGTAGAGAGCGGAGACGCGTTGCCGCTGAACGAACTGCGTATCTATCGATACCGTTCTATTGAAAGTTTTGGGACACCGTTGGCGAGATTTGACGACGATGCTCCTCTGCTCACGCGTGTCGCCACGGATCGTGGTGCGGTATATTTCTGTAGCACGCTACCTACGGCGCAATTCTCCTCCCTCGAACGCGATGGTGTCATCTTTTACGTGATTTTACAGCGGGCATTGGATCAAGGCTGTCGCGCGCTGGCGGTTGCATCGCAACGCGACGCGGGTCCTGACGCGCTGGCTGGTGCTTCGGCTTGGGAGTTAGTGGCACCTGCTGACAATTCGCCACTCCTTTCACAACGCGGGTTACACGCCGGTGTGTACCGAGACGGCGCGTATTGGACGGCTGTGAATCGTAGTCAAATTGAAGACAGTGCTACGGCGGCCCCTGTCGAGACGGTGGATGCCCTGTTTGACGGGATGTCTTATCGGCGGATTGATGTAGATGTTGGGGATACATCTGCCTTAGCGAGTGAATTGTGGCGTATCTTTCTCATTGCAATGATAGTGGCACTTCTTGTAGAGTCGGTATTGAGTTTACCGAGTAAAAAAGTTAGGACGACCCTTTAATCGATTTTTAAACTTTTAACTGAGGTCATAATTTAAAAAATGCAGGAACAACAGGGAAACCTTGAATTTTTCTCAAGTGGCACCTTTTTAGGTTTGAGTTTGGTTGTTATAATTGTGGCAGGTGTGTTGTGCTGGTTGGCGTGGCATCGCAGCGGTTATAGCAAAAAGACAGCGGTGCTTGAGTTACTGCGTTTTGTGTTGATTTGCTTGGTCGTTGTAACCTTGAACCAACCCGAATGGTTGCAAACGCAACTTCCAGATCGGCGTTCGACGCTCGCCGTGCTTTGGGACAAATCTAACAGCATGAAAACTCGGGATGTAGTTTTGACCCACAATTCGATTCCGATACAAAACAGCAAAGCACGAGTTGCGGGTCAAGCACAAGACCTTGACCGAAGAGACCTGAAAAGACGAGACGAGACGATTCAACCGCTGATGTCTGAGGAGGTATGGAAACCTTCGGATGCCAACGACCTCAATGTGGTGTTTGAACCCTTCTCGTCACAGTTAGATCCAGCGGAGGAAGCGACTGATTTGAATGCCGGACTGTCGCAGGTTTTGGACACGCATGCGAATCTTCGCGGTGTTGTGCTATTGTCGGACGGTGATTGGAATGTTGGTAACTCGCCTGTTGAAGCGGCGACGCGGTTTCGGATGCGAGGAATTCCCGTTTTCGCGGTTGGCGTCGGCAGTAAAGTACCCTTACCTGACCTTGAGTTGGTGAGTATGGATGCCCCGACTTATGCGGTTGTCAATAAGCAACTTCGTATTCCGTTTGTCGTTCGCAGTACTTTGGGTCAGGACACGGATGTGAACGTTACACTCAGTATTGACAAAAAATCAACGGTTAGCAAACTTATTCGTGTCCCCGCTATGAGTCAGGCACAAGAGAATATGGTTTGGACACCACCCGCAACCGGTGACTATACACTAACGATGCATATCCCGAGAGATACACAAGAATTAATCCCAGAAAACAATGCGCTTTCTGTGCCGATATCGGTGCGCAAGGAACAATTGAAAGTCCTCGTCGTTGAATCCTACCCACGATGGGAGTACCGCTACCTACGCAACGCATTGGAACGGGATCCGGGGGTCGAATTAACATGCCTACTTTTTCATCCGAAGTTACCGAAGGTCGGCGGAGGACGTAGTTATATCAAGAGTTTTCCCACGACGAACGAACTGAGTCGCTACGACGTGGTGTTCCTTGGTGATGTCGGTATCGAAAAGAAGCAGTTAACAGTCGGACAGGCACAGGACTTACGGCAGCTTGTCAGTGCTCAGGCTTCTGGACTCGTCTTTATGCCCGGACGGACGGGGATGCATGCGTCGTTGATATCGGGTCCGCTGTCGGATCTCTATCCCGTGGTTTTGGACGCTGCGACCCCCTATGGTGTTGGATCAGCGACACCGGGATATTTCGCACTCACGCAGTTGGGACAACGAAGTTTATTAACTCGCCTTGGTGAGACTGAAGAGATTAACCGTCAAGTATGGCGCACATTGCCGGGGTTCTACTGGTACGCTGGTGTCAAACGTGCCAAGGCAGGCACTGAGACTTTAGCGGTGCACGATGGGGTGGCGACGGCTTCCGGACGCGTGCCTCTCATCGTGACCAAAACGTACGGTGCAGGTAAAGTGTTGTTTATGGGAACAGACAGCGCATGGCGGTGGCGGCAGGGTGTTGAGGATAAGTATCACTACCGCTTCTGGAGCCAAGTTGCTCGATGGATGGCGTATCGTCGGCAGATGGCACAAGGCGAATCAATGCGGTTGTTTTATTCACCAGATCGCCCACACGTCGACGATGCAGTGATGTTAAATGCCAATGTGAACGATCCTTTGGGTAGTCCGTTAGATAGAGGCTCGGTTATTGTAGAAGCAATTGCGCCGTCGGGTAAAACACAAACGATCCGACTGCAGCCCGGTGAGGGTGATGCGATCGGGTTGTTCACGGGTTCGTTTGTGCCGAAAGAATCTGGCAATTATCAACTCGTCGCCAGTAGCACTGAAACCGTGGCTTCAGTACAGACCGATCTGTCAGTCCAGGGTTTAAATCGGGAGCAACAAGGACGTTTGGCGCGTTTTGAGGTTTTAGATGAAATCGCCAAAATTACGAACGGCAAGTTAGTGTCGGTTTCTGAGGCGAGGAGTCTGTTGGATTATCTCGCCGCCTTGCCGGAGCCTGAGCCGACGGTGCATCGGACACGCATCTGGGCACACCCCCTTTGGGCGGGACTTCTTATTCTACTACTCGGCGTGTTCTGGATTGCGAGAAAAATGACGGGAGCTGTGTAGCCGTCAGCAAATTAGCCATCAGCAATCGGCAATCGGCAATCAGCAAAGACGCAAGCGGTACAGAACGCCGCTTTTCTTTATTCTCACTGCGAAGCATGCTGAAAGGGTTGCGTAGCAACCCGACCTGACTGCGACGCAAGCCGCGTGTGGGCTTGCGGGACAATGCCATTCTTTACCGATCGCTGAAAGGTTTTTTCGCAAGAAAAAATCGCCCCGACAGCCGACAGCCATTAAAGGAGATTTTCGGTGGACCAGATGCAAACAAAAGCACAATCACAAAATGGAGCGGTCAACCTACCACCGCGTATGAAAGCGGCACTCGAACAGTACCAAAAACGGGTATGGACGATCAAACTCGCTGAAGGTGTACTGGCGGGAATTTTTGGTATCCTTGTCTCATATATCATCGTTTTTTGCTTAGACCGAGTCTTCGATACACCTACGCTTTTGCGATTACTCATTTTAGTAAGTGGTATGGTAGGAATGGTCTTTCTCTTACCTATGAAGTACTACAATTGGGTCTGGAAGCATAGGCAATTGGAGGGGGTCGCTCGGTTGTTGCAGCAAAGGTTCCCACGTTTTGGGGATCACGTGCTCGGTATCGTAGAATTAGCGCGTAATAGAGAGGATCAATTGTCAAGTCCTACGCTGGTTGAGGCTGCCATGCGTCAGGTTGATGCCGAGGTCGCAAAACATAATTTGGCAGATGCGGTTCCGAATCCGAGGCACCGTCGCTGGGTAGGGTCGGTAGCATTCCCATTGGTATTGGTGGTAATCGGAGCCTTTGCAATACCCGCAACGAGTTGGAATACCTTTGCTCGGTGGCTGACCCCGTGGCGTGATGTGCCGCGTTACACTTTTGCCCAATTGGAGGGTGAATCAGGATTGCGTGTGGTCCCGTACGCCGAACCTTTCGATGTGGAAGCACGCCTAAAGGACGATTCGCCGTGGAAACCTGAGTCTGGAGAAGCCCGTTACGCAAACCAAGTCCCGGTGGTTGCGACGCGAGACGCAGCAGCGTACCGATTTCAACTACCCCCGCAAACAAGGGATGGACGGCTCAAACTTCGAGTCGGAGATGCACGACGCTCCATCCGCATCGAACCCAAATTGCGTCCCGCCCTGACGCAGCTTACTGCAAAGGTAGAATTACCAGCCTATTTACAACGCAGTGAACCCCTTGTGGAGGATGTCCGCGGAGGGACACTCAGTTTATTGAAGGGGAGTACCGCAGTCTTAGAAGCCACAGCAACACGAGAACTCGCAGAAGCGACTTTGAATGATCGTCCACAACATGTTGATGGCGCGCGTGTGACGACTGATCCTATCAGCGTCGTAGGAGGGGTTTCTAACCCCGATACCTTACTCCAGTTGGCATGGCGTGATCGCTTTGGTCTTGCTGCCCGTGAACCCCAAGTGATACAGTTAGAGGTGCAAGAAGATGAATCCCCGAGGGTTAGTTTCAACAAACTAAAGAATAATCGTGTTGTCCTTTCGAGTGAGGTTCTCACTTTTGAGATTCAGGCGGGTGACGACTTCGGTGTAAAACAAGTGGGTTTGGAATGGGAAGGCATTGGCAACCCGATTCACAATCCCGAACCTACGAGTGGTGAGAAAACAGTAGCATCCGGCACACCAACTACGGATGTTATGACGGTTGCTGCTACCTTTTCTGCTGTGCGTGAAAATGTGCGTCCACAGAGTCTGCGCCTGCGCGCCTTCGCTGAGGATTATTTTCCCGGTCGCGAGCGCGTCCGTTCACCGGACCTTGTTGTACATGTGCTGACCCCAGCGGAACATTTCAAATGGTTAGTCGGGCAGATGGAACTCTGGATGGGGGCAGCACAGGAGGTCCACGACAAGGAATTGCAGTTGCACGAAACCAATCGTGAACTGCGTGACCTGCCCCCCGAAGCACTTGACGATCCGGCGCAGCGCAGGAAACTGCAAAATCAAGCGGCTGCCGAGCGTGCCAATGCAGCAAGACTTGAGAGTCTCATCCAACTTGGAACTGAACTGGTGCAAGAAGCGACAAAGAACGAAGAATTCGATCCGAATCATCTTGAATTGTGGGCAGAAACACTCAAGATGTTAGAGGAGATCGCAGGGCAGAGAATGCCCTCTGTTGCTGACTTACTTGCGCGGGCGGCTGAGGCACCAGGGATGAGCAACGGTAAGCCCATTAGCAATCAGCCATCAGCCATCAGCCATCAGCAAGAAAACCGAAAGGAGGGGACTGACAGCCGACTGCTGACGACTGATAGCCACTCTGTGGAGAAATACGGTCCTGAGAGCAAGAATCCTCCTGAAGGGTTAGACGAAATACCAGAAGATCCGAATACTCTGGGAGCGGGAGTTAATGTAAATCGAAGCAAACAACCTGAGGGTAAGCCGGGTTATATACCCGCCAATCCCACGCCGCGTGTCCTTGATGTTGAATCCGGTTTCAATGAGGAGGAAGACGCGGCAGGACAGGCACCACAAGTCGTTGGTGGACTCGGAATCCCTACGACGACCCTCAAAGGGAGCGGTAGAAAGGATGAGGAGGAAGAACCCCCAGCTCCCCAGACAGCGGAACTCGTCTTGGAAGCGGTCAAAGAACAGCAGGAATTGTTGGATGCCTTTGCCGAGTTGGCAGCAGAAATGAACAAATTGCTCACAGGTTTTGAAAACAGTACATTTGTGAAACGTTTGAAAGCCGCATCGCGACGGCAGATTGACATCGCAGTGGACCTGAACGATCTGGACGGTTTCGGTCAGGATGCAGGTGATGCAGTGGAAAATGCGTTTGATCGGGAGCGTTTGGCTGAAAAAGAGATCTCGGAGTCTAAGGTAGCATCTACACTGCTACAAGACATGGCTGCTTATGCTGACAGGCGACCCTCCGAAGGTTTCTCGCGTGTGCTTTCGGAGATGCAAGACGCTATTGTATCCGACCAGATGCAGGACATGGCGGCAGCGATTAATGACAATTTTATCGGTGACGCAACAATCGAGGCGGAATTCTGGGCAGATACCTTGGATCGGTGGGCAGAGCAGTTGGTGGATCCGCTCCCTGAAGGAGAACCTCCAGGAGAGGGTGGAATGGTTACATTGCCGAACCTACCCCCGGAAATCGTTGTCGAAGTGATGCGGATCATCAATCGTGAAATCCAATTACGGGAAGAGACACGGAAGCTTGAGCAGGCGAAGGAGGCACTTACTCCTGATGAATACCGTGAGCGCAGCATCGCGCTGTACGATACACAAATCACGCTCACTGAAGACACTCGCGAGGTAGAGGCACAGATGAGTCTTCTGCCTAACGCACAGGAACGCTTCATCCAGGGACAACTCGCGAAGGTAGGACGAGCGGCAGAGGTTATGGAGGAGGTAGAAGACATACTCGCAGAACCGGATACCGGTCCCAAAGCGATTGCTGCAATAACGGAAGTAATTGAAATCCTACTCCAAACCGGACGGGTTCCAAATGCTCCTATGATTACCAATGCACCGCCAGCCACTGCTTCTGCTTTGATGCTCCTCGGTGTCGGTGATGACAGCGGTAGAGCTTCCATTGAAAATCGTTCACCGAGACAGGCAACTGGGAAAGCAGGGCGCGTGTTACCGGAAGAGTTTCGTCAAGGTTTGGACGCTTATTTTGATGCTTTGGAAGGGAGAACCCAATGACAAATCCATGGAAAGAGCCTATTCCGTTCGAGGTATTCGCCAGTTTCAAGAGGATTGAGACGGGCAATCCAATCATTTCTCTGCCACCACCGCTTTGGGCAGCGGCGACCCACGCTATTATCGTTGATGAAACGGTACACTATATCTGGTGTAAGCGTGACCTTGGTGTCCGATGGTTGATAATGCATGCGACGGCTCCGATGAGTGATCTTACCAACATTACACAGGATGCCCGGAATCCTATCCTTGAACCTTCAGCGGATGGCTTCGATGACGCAGCCGTTGAGTACCCTTTCCCGTTTCTGAATCCTGCTGATGGCAAATTCTACATGTATTATCGGGGCAAGGGGAAAACGACCCCTGAACAGACGGGACTACTCGTGAGCGATGGAGACCTTGGTGAGTGGCGACGTGTCCGGCACTCACCCGTCATTCCTGCGGATACCGAACACGAACGACACGGCTCAACCCACCCCTCGATTGCGATAGAGGACGACACAATCCACATCGTTTATACAGGAAAGGCAACACAGTCATTCGGAGAGGGATTGACGATGTGTCATGCGACCGCGCCGACGAGTAATCCAGCATCGGTCAGAAAAAATCCTGACAATCCCGTTTTTACGGGGAGCGGACAAGCGTGGGACAGTAAATCCGTTCGTGAAACCGAGTTGTTCAAGGATTCACAGTACTTCCATATTCTCTATGGTGGATACGATGGCGAAGTTTGGCGGATTGGGCACGTGCGCACTCGCGATTTCCATACCTTTGAACCGAACCCCTATAATCCGATATTTACACCGTCTGACGATCCCGATGCGTTTGATTGCGATGGGGTGCTGACAGGCCAGATCTTCGAAGTTGGAGACACCTACGCTATGCTTTACGCAGGCAAGAAGGGTCAGGAATGGCAGACGGGCTTGGCTACAATCCGAGAAAATTAGAGGAGGACTGAAGAGATGCGTCATTTACGATATGTCTTAATAATGGGTGCTTGCGTCGGTATGTCGCTTGGCGTTGTTTTTGCACAGGACAAGGTTCTGAGCGTTGGGACCCTCCGAGGTCACATTACTGATTTAACGCCAGCACAGAACCCGGTTGAAGGCGTTGAGGTCAAGATTGTTGCCCAAGATGGCGGTAAGGAGTTTATAACTGAGACAGATGCAAAGGGGAATTACAAACACGCCTTGCTTCCCGCCGGACGCTACATGATTAGCATATCTAAAGAGGGATACGACGAGCGAGTTGGGCGACCTGTTAATGTCGTTAAAGGTGGTGACCACTTCATCCCGCTCAAAATGGCTAAAAAAGGCAAAATCAAAATGTTCGTTGACGTGCAACGGGATGAAAGAATGAACATTGTTATCAAACAGCGAATTGTATCCCTGCTTCAACGTGTCGCCGAAGGTGTCGGCAAACGTTACGATTTGGATGAGGCAGCTGTCAAAACACTTCATCAGTCATTTCTCGATTCAATTGAGGGGGCATCGGAATCGGGTGGCGATCTGAGTGTCTTTGCAAAGCCAGTGGAAGAAGGAAACATATCGTTGCTTGAAATGTTATTATCGCATCCGGTTTGCCAGGCGGCGTTCGCTAAACACTTGAGCGAGGCACAACTTCAAGATTATTTGGAATTTACGGAGGCACGAGAAGTTCGAGATCGACAGGCAGTCGTTCAGTGGATTACTGCCATACTTGATAAGGAACTCAGTTTGAGAACAGAGCAACGCGAAAAGGTTGTCCAGTCGCTACTTGATGCAACAGAGAACGAACTTTTTCCGAACTCAATGAACGCATTGCGGCTCAAGCCACAACAAGCGGCACAGTTGATGCACTACAGGTTAAAAATTTCATTGGATGGCATTTTAAGTGAGGCACAGTCCAAGGTTTGGCAGGGATTGGTTAGGGCTAAGGCAAACAAAGTGGATATGTTTATTATCGCACCAGAGGTCGGTATCCAAAAAGTAATCAGGGCTGAGAAGATAAATGACGGAGATGTTGCCGCCCCGAACAAGAGGTTTGTGTTTATCCCCGATGAACCAGACAAGCATGTTGGAATAGAGAAAGAATTTGAAGTCGTGATCGATGATATAATGATTGATCGACAAGAACAGCAACCTTGGATTGAGCTTAACACTAATATAGCGGAATCGCAGGAGCAAAGAATGGAGATCGCCGAAGCTAAACTCGTAGCACATACCGAGTTGTTAGGCACCCTCGATGAACGTGCTGCTCGACGTTTGGCACTCGTTGCCAAGGGTGTGGCACAACAGCACTTTGAAGCCCACGACGAAACCCGTGAAGCGTTATCCCGGGAAATCGAAGCGGATCTCACGAAGAAAGTCGAAGATGGCAAAATGACTCGTGAAGAGGCGACTGCGATGCTTAACTTCACTCTGAAAAACGCGATGGATGAATTATGGGGAGATGGAGGACCAAACATTGAGATTACAAGTCATCCGCTGTATCAACAGGCGATCAAAGATGTGCTTTCTGAAGAGGCATTTGCGGCATATAGCAAACACCAAACCGAGAGAGTGGCTTTGCATCAACAGGTGTTACGTGATGTAGTGGTGGCGTGCACCGATATGCATCTGCTTTTAGATGACACACAACGGGAGCGGTTGGAAACGGCAGCATCGCAGTTGGTACCGAACCTACTTAGCAAGAGAAGTCCTTCGATCTTGATGTTTTTCCAACTCTTTCCACAGACGGTAGATTTTGAAGTCCTGACAGCCTGGCAGCAGACGGAGTTTGAACGTGTATTCGGTCCGATGGTATGGAGGAGATAACGATGATGACAGTTTCAAAGTCTGTAAAGTGTGCTAAAGTCCGTAAAGTCGTCAATAGCTTTCATCGGGAATCGGAGTGTTTTTGCTTAGGCGTTTCCCCCTTTCCTACAGGAAAAGTCGGGAATCGGAGTTCCCGCCTGCTAACTTGCGAACTTTTTTATTTTTTTCTTGTGATGCTGGTCATATTTTTAATTGAAACCGCGAATGCCCAGGAGGTCGCCCTCCGTTATGGGACGGGTGTCCCTGCGGCAGTTCGTATCATCAATGATCGCGGCTTACGCTATCTTGCGAACACGCAAATGGAGGACGGCGGTTGGTCAGGTGCGGGGAGCGGACCCGGCGTAACAGGAATTTGTGTCATGGCATTGATGGCGAGTGGCGAAGATCCTGACTTCGGTCCTTATACCACGAACATCCGTAAAGCCTTGCAGCATATTATCAGCAATCAGGATACAAGGACGGGATACATCGGTGGGACTTGGGGCGGACATGGATCGATGTACCAGCACGGTTTTGCTCTCTTGGCACTCTCCGAAGCGTATGGTGCGGTCAGTGAACGACTGCTCTGGGAAGGGAGCGATGTCCCATCTCAACGGCGACGCACCCTTAGCGAAGCATTGGAGCTGGCAGTGCGCTCCTCATTGACTTCACAGCGGAAGAATCCGTGGGGGGCTTGGCGTTACTCTCCAGATTCCCAAGATGCTGACACAACTGTGGCTGGAACTGTGTTGATGGGCGTACTGGGTGCTCGAAATGCCGGTATTGAAATTCCCAACGAAGCCGTTGACAAGGCGGTGAGTTTTTTCCAGACACATACGATGCAAAACGGGAGTGTAACGTATCAGATGACAAGCAGTCACGGTGGTGGACTCACTCGGACGGCAATTGGTACCCTAATTTATGCGATTGCAAAAAGAAAGGATACGCCTGAGTACAAAGCCGCTTCTGAGTTCATCAAACGTAGAATTGACCAGCGCGGTACTGGACATCTGTTCTATAATCTTTACTATATGGCGCAGGCGCTGTTTCAAAGTGACTTTGAGGCGTGGAAGGCGTGGAATCAGAGGACCATCGAGTGGCTTCAGAAGACACAGGCAGAAGATGGCAGTTTCTCGAGTTCCCATGGCAGAGCCTACGGCACGGGTATGGCTATCCTCGCTTTGGCGTTGAACTATCGTCTCTTGCCTATCTATGAAAGATAGCAGTCAGTCGTCAGCAATCAGCAGTCAGAAAGAAGGTGCTACTTTGTCAGGAACCTTTTACCGATAGCTGAAAGCCGAAAGCCGACGGCTACTAAAAAAGGAGAAATACGATGCAATGGAATCTAAGGAAACTACTTGTTGTTGCTGTGGGATTGGCGGTGTTATACGCGCCAGTAATACACGCTCAAAACGCAGCGACTCCGCAACCTGGTATGCAAACATTGCGTTGGAAAAATGGTGATGTCCTTCCCGGCAACCTACTGAAAAGCGCGTCTGGCGTGTTCCACTGGTCATCACCCTATTTTTCGGACGATCTGGCTGTTGATATTGGTGTATTGGATTCGGTTGCTTTCCCAAGGCAGTCTGCACCTGCAACGGAGGCTTTTCGCGTTGGCACTGTATCGGGGGATATCTGGATCGCGAATATCGTTGATTCGGACGAGGATACCTTTCTCTTTTCCAGTGAGCGACACGGTCGGTTTCGAGTGAATCGTGAGGCGATCTATACCCTTGAACGTCAGGCGCACCCGAATCTTATCTTCGACGGTTCCCAAATGACGAATTGGCAGAAGCCACGCGATCAGGATCATCGTGATGGTGGACTTCCGCAGGAATTACCTAAACCGGATGCGAATCAGCCCATATTGCTGTTCGGTGGA
The DNA here is from genome assembly GCA_021295715.1 of Candidatus Poribacteria bacterium. Classification (NCBI taxonomy): domain Bacteria; phylum Candidatus Poribacteria; species Candidatus Poribacteria bacterium. Next base: position 114,851 of record JAGWBV010000002.1, read on the forward strand.
AATGCCCTTCCAGATTGGTACGCGGATCGCGGCGGTCATCCACGAACGGATAAAGTCAAGGCAAAAATCTTCTATGCACTTGACTGGCCCCAGCGTTTTGAGATAGACTTGGAGTTAGCATCAGCGGCGCGTCCTCCGGGTTTTGTTTTCGCACTTGGTAAAAATCTATACGAGGCATTGCGGTTAGAAACTTGGGTTAACGAACTCGTCGTCGTCCAAGGCACTCTGTTCGAGCCGGTATTGACGATTCAGCCGGATCGGCGAAACTTTCGTTTACGTCTTGCCTATAATGGAGATACAGGTGTACTGGAAGTCTTTGATTTTGCGGGCAATTTGCTCCTGAAATTGGACGAGGTGGGACAGACGGTTAAGGAAGCTGGGGTCTACATTTACAACCGAGGTCAGAATCTGACGGTGCGACGGTTAAGGGTCTACCGGCAGCCCATTGGCTCTACGAAGCAGCAAATCGATGTTTCCAAATCCCGGATCCACATGATGAATGGACAAGTCGTTTATGGCAAATTGTTCGTAGAGAAAGAAATTACTTATGTTCTTGATGACGACGGAAATCGGTATGACCTCGATATCCAACAAATTGACCGCGTTGTCCAACCGGGTGCTGCCTTAGTTGAAATGGAGCAACCCGTTGCATTGACATATCCCGACGGTGCGGTTTTGGGCGGCAAAATTGCACAGGTGAACCCAGATAGTGTATTGTTACAGACTGCGTTCTCAAATGAACCGATAGAATGCGTGTTTGAGGGTGCTTCACTGCTTCGGGTGGAAGTAGGAGCGACCTCCAGTTCACGATTTCCACAGAATCATGGGCAAATTGAAGACGAGGATAGATTATTTCATCCGTCAGGGAATCTCCGTGGTCGTGTTCACTTCGATATGGAAGATGGATCGTTTATCCGTTGGAAACCTGTCGGTGCGTTGAAGGCAGTGCGACTGGCGAACATTCGGCAAGCCTACATAGAACGCAACAATAGGCGCGCATCGAAGATGTATCCCTTTGACACGTCCCAGTTCCGTCATATATTGCATCTGAAAAGCGGTGAGATCATTCCGTGTCAAATCTCGTCATACGACGAAAAGACCGTCGGTTTCCAGTCTCCTTTTACCAGCGCACACTTGGTTGATTCGGCAGACGTGAAAGCACTTGAATTCTCTGGTAGAACACATGCGAACTATATCGACAGGGCACATTCGACAAACAACAAACCTTCCTATACCGTTTTGGGGCATGGAAAAGGAAACCGATTCAATAATCACGTAATCCATAGAATCGAGGTCAAAGGAGATGGTAACTTAGAGGGATTTCTGGAAGGTGGCAAGATAGATGTGGAAGATGGCGAAATCATACTCATGGTAGATGGCAAGAAAATAAACATTCGTCCTGACCAGAATATGGCAGAAGTGATCTTTGATGATGGCGTATCTAAAAATTACAAGTTAGACGTGAAATTGGAGCGTGCGTTAACCATTCCGCGTTTCAGCCGTGACACCCCACCGAATCATATCTTGGTGGCAGAGAACGGTGATATGAAACGGGGCAAGCTGCTCAGCTTCGATGGAGAAACGATTCAATTTGATTCTAAGCTACGTCAGTTTTCCGTTCCTATAGACCGTGTAGCGCGGGTGGTCGAAGTCAGCAGAGAAGCGGTCAGCCATCAGCAATCGGCAGCCAGTAAAGAGAGCGTTAATCGACCGAAAGCCTCTTATGCTGAGAACCAGAAGTCAATAGCCACTCAATCTGAGGTCTCTATGAGGTTAACCGATGGCTCAATTCTGATGTTTGAACCGCTTGAAATCAGAGATGATACATTGTTGGGACGTTCGTCAATTTACGGAGAAATAACAGTTCCGATCGAGAGTATTCAGCAGCTCTATCTCGGAGACACGACAGCGTCGTTTGAGGCAGCCTTCGCCGCGTGGGTGGTCCGTCCGGCGAAAGAGCCGGTGTTCAGCGACGAACCGTAATCCATTACAAGGATGCCAAAGAACAGAGCCTGCAACAATACGCAGAAATACTTTCTTCGCATTGGATTTTAGCGTTTGCAAAAACACGCAGGCGGGTCTACGTAAAGGCACTTCAAAATCTCAATTTCACCTGACCGAACCGCAAGGAATAATTAAAAAATGAGCGTGAGAGCAATTCTGATCGGTTTGGCACTCGTCATTATACAAACAGCAATTACCCCCTATAACGACTACTACCTCCAAGGGACAGATATTGCCGGAAATCATTTCCCTTTGGGGACAGTGTTCACACTGATTTTTCTCACCTTAGTCGTCAATCCCATTCTGAAAAAAGTATTTCCCCGAGCAGTGCTAAGTCCAGGCGAATTGATGATCGTCTGGGTGATGATGGTCATCAGTTCAGCGATTCCATCGAAAGGAATGGTCGGGTACTTACTACCCTATTTGGCGGCACCGGTCTATTTTGCTACACCTGAGAATGAGTGGGCAGAAACGCTGCATCCGCATTTCCGCGAATGGTTAATTGTGTGGGATGAACATGCCGTTACGGATTTCTATGAGGGAGAATCAATTGTTCCTTGGGTACTTTGGGCAAAACCGCTTGTTGTTTGGACGGTTTTCATCCTACTGTTCTATGCGCTGACGATCTGCGTATCGGTTGTGTTAAGGAAACAGTGGGTTGAACGCGAGAGGTTCATCTTTCCGCTCGTTACTGTGCCTGTAGAGATGGTTCAGCAAACCTCAATGCACGCCGGACTGAACAGTTTGTTCAGGAATCGGCTCGTGTGGGTAGGGTTTGGAATCGCCGCCTTTTTTCATCTACTTAATGGATTACACGAGTATTTCCCCGCACTCCCGCGAATTCCGAATCGGTATGATTTGTATACCCCATTCACAGAGCGTCCGTGGATTGTGATGGGTTGGTGGCCCCAATTTCGGTTCTTTCTCTACTTCTCGGTTATCGGGATAACCTACTTTCTCGCAATGGAAGTGTCTTTCAGTTGCTGGTTTTTTTTCCTATTCTTCAAGTTACAGTACATCATCATCAACGCCTTTGCTATCCCTATCAGTCCGTGGATCTCTGCAAGAGGACAGACAATGGCTGCCTATGTGGTCATGGTTCTTGCCTTTCTGCTTAATAGTCGGACTCATATCACGGATCTCTTGAGGAGAACGTTTCTGGAGTCCACTTCATCTACAACGATCGACGATTCAGACGAGGTATTACCGTATAGATGGGCGGTGCTGGGAACAATTCTTAGTTTTCTGTTGCTTGCGGGTCTCTGCGTCTATGCTGGGATGTCATTTTGGGTCGCCTGTAGCATTATTGCGCTGTTCCTGATTGCTTCTACCGCGCTGTCATGGATGGTCGTCAACGGTGGAATGCTACTGATCCAAGCACCGATGTACCCTGTGGAATACTTTGAGATTATTACGGGTTCAAGAATTATTAACGCAAATAGCTTAGCACTCTTGGGATTTCAGCGGGTAATGATGCGCGACTGGGGCGGTATTTTGATGCCGAGCGTTTTGCACGGCTTCAAAGCGGCGGATCCGGTCGGATTAAATCGAAGAAGTATCCTTGGGGCAATGGTGCTCTCGATTGCTGTTGCTATCGGTGTTTCCTATGTTGCATCGCTGCCGTTGATTTATGAAAAAGGCGGCTTAAATCTGCAGAGAGGTCCCTTCGTCGGATCACCGAGATACTTTAATCATATCGTCTCACTGATTCAGTATCCGAAAGACGCGAAATTGGGGGAAGCGTACAGCATGCTCTTGGGAACCGGAATCACTACCTTTCTCTTGATTATGCAGCGTCAATTTATGTGGTGGCAACTTCACCCGATTGGATATGTGATGGGCGCGGTGTATTCCTCCTATTTCCTCTGGTCCTGTATATGTATTGGCTGGTTTTTGAAGTATCTGGCACTGAAATCGGGTGGGATCGGATCCTATAGAAGGCTTCGACCGCTGTTTATGGGATTGGTTATCGGCGAGTTTGGTATTGTAGGGGTTTGGATGATAATCGGAATGTTTACGGGTGTGAATTACCAAGGTGCCTTACCCGGATAATTTTCCCCTACTCGTTTCTTGAGCGTCTGTGTAAACCCTTATACCCAACGCTCGTTAAAAATACAAGGTCCTCAAGGATTTTCGTTCAGATCGCTAAGGAGGTAAATTATGAAGTTGATGTTTCCTAAAGGAATCATAAAACTGTTCTGTTTACAGAAGTGTTTTTTGGCAGTATTGGCAGGCCTTTTCACCGTATTGGCAAATCAGACTCCCGCGGATGTTATGAAGATCGCCTTCACCTCAACCAGAAATGGTAATTCTGAAATCTATGTGATGAATACCGATGGAACAAATCCGGTCAGACTCACTAAAAATCCGGCATCAGACAGTGGGCCCACTTGGTCTCCAGACGGTAAGCGCATTGCTTTTACCTCGAACCCAAAAGGCGTCTACGATATCTATGCGATAAATGCTGATGGGACAAACCGCATCAATCTCACACGAAATTCGTCAGGCGACTTTGGTGCTGATTGGTCTCCGGATGGGACGCAAATCGTCTATGGTTCAAACCGAGGGAACGAAGAGATCTATATCATGCGCGCAGATGGTAGCAAGCCTACGAATATCTCACGGCATGTAAAAGCCGACCGCCACCCAGATTGGTCTCCGGATGGAACACGAATTGCCTTCACCTCAGACCGAGATGGTGATCGTGAGATCTATGTGATAGGCGTTGGTGGAGGCAGACCTATTCAACTGACGAAAAACTTGGAACCATGGGACAGGGCTGCTGCCTGGTCTCCAGATGGCAAGCGAATTGCCTTCACTTCAGGCAGAGATGGTGATTTTGAAATCTATGTGATGGATGCCGATGGTTCCGATACCATTCAACTAACGCATAACCTATTCGCATTTGATGATCATGCTGCCTGGTCTCCAGATGGGACAAAAATCGCCTTCAGTTCTGACCGAGATGGTGAGGATGACATCTATGTGATGAATGACGACGGCTCCAACCCTGTCAATCTCACTCAAAATCTGGCTGGCAGTAATAGGAGTCCCGCTTGGCAGCCGCTACCGTTAGCGGTTTCGCCGCAAGAAAAGTTGGTGACGCTGTGGGGAAACCTCAAAAGCAAGCAGAAACCGTATTAGTGGCGAGATGTTTGCTTGGGTGTTTCCGCCAAGAGCCCTCGGCAGCGAAGAAGCGGTGTATACTTCAAAATACACCCGTCGCTGAAATTTAGGCGATGCCAAAATGGTCAGACCCCGGCATGAGATATTCTCTGGCAACGTCTGCGTTGATTTCGATACCCAGTCCCGGCTGCTCTGGCACCACAAATGCGCTATCCTGCATGAGGGGCTCGTTGGTAATTGCGAGATCCCATCGCCATTCAACTTGATCGGCATGATATGGAAGTTCCATAACGATGAAGTTCCGCACGGCGGCACAAACATGTGCTGTCGCTGTCATTCCGATTGGCGACGTGATGTTGTGTGCAGCAAATGGGATGTAATAGAGGTCTGCGAGATCCGCAATTTTCTTCGCCTCAAGCATTCCGCCTGTTCCAGACACATCAACATGTAGCATATCACACGCTTGGGCCTGAATCAACTCTCGGAAACCGTCTCGTCGGAACAGGAATTCACCGGTACAGATCGGAATGGAGGTCGCGGAACTCACCTTCGCCATCGCTTCAACGTTATCATTCGGCACTGGATCCTCCAAGAACATTAAATCGAACGGTTCTAAGCGTTCGGCAAGTTTCATCGCCGAATGGGTGCTGAATAGGCTGTGACAGTCAATACTGATGTCGATTCCATCGCCAGCAGCCTCCCGTGCAGCGGCGACCAAAGATGTCATTTTCTGTAATTCCGCTGTGCTGAGTTCCCGATTGACCGTATCCTGCTTGAGTTCGTTTGCGGAGTTATCGATGTCAAATTTGATTGCTTGGTAGCCGTCTGCAACGCCTTCTTTGGCGCGTTGTGCCCAGCCTTCAGGTGTGTTCCCTTTTCCGTGTCCGACATCGGCATAGAGTCGGATACGATCCCGATATTTTCCACCTAATAGCTGATAGACCGGCACGCCCAGGCTTTTCCCAAGTATATCCCACAATGCTGTCTCTATTCCACCGATAGCCGATAAACCCATTGCGTATCGGTTGCTCGCTGCACCAATCATTCGGTGGTAGAGGGGTTCTATGTTTCTTGGATCCGCGCCGATAAGTATCTTTTTGAATTGCAGGATAATTTCAGCGATTCCTGCGCCAGGATGCGCCTCACCTATCCCCGTCAATCCGTCATCGGTTTTAATCTGGACGTAGTTCCACTGTTTGTAGCCTTTTAACGTCATCGCTTTTACATCAGTAATTTTCATATCTATTCCTTTCTGTGTATGAAATCGGCTGAAAGAATCAATAGGTGCTGTAATCCGAAGCAATGTGGTGTTATTTACGCTTCAAGAGATTGTCCAAAGGTGTATATTCACCCTCTTGAGGTAATTCCGAAACAACAGCGCGCCCCTTCCGTTTGAAGAGTTTGTATGCCTTTGCATTCGGAGCAGAGGTAATCACGCGGTAATGATTTCCAACAATCTCAATCGCAGCGTTATTGTCGCAGGCAATTCCGATACCACCGCGTTTTTCAATCATCTTCGAGAAGGCATCTTCCCGCTTCTCGCTGTGGTAATGCGGGCAATACGTAGCATTGATGAATCCCAATCCACCCACACGGATATAGTCCCAAGCTACGTTGTCCGAGAAGGAGCGAGAATCACTGCAACCGTATCTGAACCAGCAAATCGCGCCTGCGCTGAGACCTGACAGGACAATACCACGAGACGCGGCTTCTGCTAAAACAGTATTCAATCCCAATCGTCTCCATATTTTCATCATCCTATAGGTATTTCCACCACCGACATAAACGAGATCTGACTCCAACACCAATGCTGACATCTTCTCAAATGTTGGAGGATTTTGGATTAGATTGAGGGTGCGTGTTTGGCAACCGAAGTGCTCACCGTAACACGTCTCAAAGGTATCCGCATACCCAGCAGGGTCGCCACTGGCAGTTGGAATAAAGAGTGCCTTTGGTCGTGTTTTACCGGTCAATTCGATGATGCGTTTGTCGATATCGGCGGTTTCCAGTAATTTAAGTTCTCCACCACCGATTGCGACAATCTTACGTGTTGTGTTCACTCAATTATCTCCGAAACTGCCGATGCGTGTTGATGAGAAAAATTACAATTATGTTGCGCCTGTTAAGTATTCATGATAGCATATCCTTTGAGATTGTGCAACAGCGACGGAAGGTTTTTAATTATACCTTGCGGTTAGAGAGCGTGACGTTGAGCTTTGAGGTATCTTTTTGAAATCCGCTCTCCATTTCATTACGAGCTATGCGTTGAGTGATATAAGGAGATTAACTAATGGCAGATCAGGAAATTAAGACCGCTTATGAACGTGATGGTTATGTGGTGGTCAGAGACCTTATTGATGATAGGGATTTAGAACCCATTCGAGATTTCATCAAGGCAAAGGTTGATGCGCATAGCCGTGAGCTGTATAGTGAAGGGAAACTATCGTCGCGCTATGAAAACGAATCCTTTGTGCGGCGTTATGCAGCGATCTGCGAAGAGTTGGATATAGTGCCTCGTAACTGGTCTTTCGGTATGTATGGACGTGAGTTTTACGATCTCTACAACCTCCCCGGTGTTCTTAACGTGCTTCGTCTTCTCTTGGGTCCTGAAGTCTCGAATATCGGCACGCCTGCGTTACGAACGAAACTCCCCGGAAGCGTGATTACCTCATTCCCGTGGCACCAAGACAGTCAATATCTCGATCAGTCAACTATCGGGAAAAAAGAGAAGCACACGGGTGGTCTTCACATGGTTACGGTATGGGTGCCGCTGGTGGAAGCGACGGTCGAAAATGGGTGTTGTTGGGTCATTCCGGGGAGTCACCGTTGGGGTTTGCTGGACGGTGCGCGCGGAGCAGACTCAAACGTCCGAATGGAGGAAGACGTTGAAGCGCGTGGAACACCAACGCCTATCCCTCTGAAACCCGGTGGTGCGTTGTTCATGTCGAACCTTTGCGTGCATACCAGTAAAGTGAACACAACGCGGAAATCCCGTTGGAGTATCGACTTCCGCTACTTTCCGACACCTGATCGGGCAGACATGACTGCCGGAGCACGCGAAGCCGCCGAATTTGTGAAAAACAAAGCACTGAAGGGACGAAGAGTGCCGCTTGTCGTGATTTCCGAAGGCGACAAACCGACGTGGGAGGAGTGGGACGCAGCGCATCGTAAATTGGATTGAATGAATCCCTACTCTTCATAATGCTCTGGATTTTTTATGAGTCTACTATGAAGTCGCTTGTATGAAGCAGTTATCTTTTTATCTCACAGATGAATTGCTTAGTCTTGTATCAAAAAAGAATATTTTGACCAAGCCAGCCATGGCTGGAGGAAAATAAAAAGGCATTGACTGACTTGCCAATGCCTTTCTGTGACGAGATTATAACCTAAATCTATCTATAGGCAACGCTTCATCTAAAAATAGGCATGTATACCCATTCCTACAAAAACACCCGCGAGACCTTTAGATTGTGAGGCGGTTTTTTCCCTACCAAATCCTTGCCCGACTTCCACGTTCAAACCGAGCGGAATACCGCCGAGTGAGAACACAAGTTCACCTCCAAAAGCGAGTCCACCGCCTAACGTCGTGGTAAGAACATCCTGTTCCTCTTTATATTGCCACCCTCCTTCTAAGGTGAAATAGAGTCGTGATGTATGCCACCTGCCTTGGTGCTCAAATATAGCGTATGAGATGCCACCTCCGAACATGTGGTCGCTATCCTGATCCTTGAGAATAAAACGTCCAACGGTTTGAAAGTATATGGGGGCGAGCCCGGTGTAGCGAAAACTAATTCCACCAAATTCAGAGGTAGCCCCCTGAAGTCCGATACCAAATGTCGAGTCACTCGTGAGGAATTTGTCTTGCTGCACACCGTTTTGAGCAGGGTCGTTTTTCCCGATAAGGATATAGGTCAGACAGAAAATTGTGCGTGTCATTGTTTTACTCCTTTTTGTTTATTGAGCGACCAGTAGTGTCACCCGATGTGGTTCGGTATCGGAAATCCAGTATTTGTGGAATAGGTTTCGTTTTTTCATTTTTGTTCTCCGTTCGGATTTTCAATAAATTAATACGGGTAAATAAATCAACAGTGTTAACCTACAGACAAAAATATAACCGATGGATTTATCGGGCAATCATCAATCTCACACGATTCGGTTCAGTTCCCGCAGGCAGTTTCTGGGCTCCGTGAGCGTCTCGTAGCGTGAAAGGGTAATGCATAAGGATATCCTGTATCCCGTCCTTGTTGAGGTCAACGATCCACGTGTATTCCTCGTCGTTGGGAATGGCGACCTTCACTTGCTGAGGTTGCCGGGCAAATATTTCTGGTCCCGGTACGCCGACGAAAACAACCATAATCCGCGGGTGATCGGCGATGAGGAGATCCGAGTAGCCATCGCCAGTAACATCCCCGATGTGTAAGGTTGTATTGAACGCTCGCGGGTAACTCTGCTGAGTTTTCCGACGCTCGTGTGTCGCGCCTCGAAGCACAACATCCAGTGGCACCCATCCCGGCTC
>JAGWBV010000002.1:124612-146530 GCA_021295715.1 Candidatus Poribacteria bacterium
AGGAACTCAAGATTAATAGTCGTGATCATCAGATCGACCTGACCATCACGATTGAAGTCGTGCCGGTCCATCCCAAGCTGGATTTTCTCGTCTGACTGGAACTTGAGATCAACGTCCCGTGAGAACACAATGCTACCATTGGGTGTTGGCGCGCCGAAATGTACCTCGTAGTTGGAGTGCTTTTTGGAGATGTCCTCCCCCGAAAGTTTGAAAATCACCAGGTCAGCGATACCGTCGCCGTTCAGGTCTGCCAATGCGTGCAGCACCCTCCCTGTCATGTCCGCAGTGGTGAGCAAGGACAACCGGTCTGAGTCGAATGCCACATTTGTTGTGAAGGTCTTGGCATTTAGGGTAAATAGTCCGCTCTCATCTTGGAGATGAACCTCGAAGTGGTCCTCGTTCCAGAACACGAGATCGGTGCGTCCATCTCTGTTATAGTCGACTTCGTAGATGCGGCTTTGAGACCAAGGGTCATATCGATATCCATCTGCTCCAAGGATCCTCTCCATCTCAGTGGGCGGACCGAGTTTCACCGGATCGGCGAACGTGCCGTCGTTCATCTGGATGGACACCCAGAAGCCGTCTGAGTCAGGCACCACGAAGTCGTCGCGCTTGTCGGCGTTCACGTCCCGAGTGATGTCTACATGAGGGATTTCGCCGCTGCGAGGTGGTTTGAAGTTAGAAGGTACCTCTGCGAGCACGTGATGTGTCGACGATTCTGGATCATACCAGTTCAGGCGATCGCGTTCGTATGTAATCAGTCGGTCGCGCCCGTTAATATTTGCCACATCGATGAACAACACTTCGGGACGCAGCGTCACGTCGAGTTTTGGTGTCCATGTATCGTTACCAAAGGCGTAGATACGCAAACGACGGTCAGCGTTCTCGTCGATGTACACTACACCAAGTTCGGCGAAATCACCATCGAGAAGAAATCCTGTCAGAACGGTCTGGCGTTTCGCAGTGCCGGTAACGATCTCGTACTGATCGAAAGTGTATTCCGCGGAGGCAGTCGGTGTCTGCTCTCCGTCTCCGCCAAACGAAGTTAAGAATCCCGATAAAAATACACCGAGGAGCAGTGTTGTGAACAGGATGCGTCGATAATTCCCTATGTATTCGACTACGGATCTCCTTTTTCTGGGAAGAATGCGTTTATGGTATCGGTTTCGCTTTTTCATTTTTTTCTCCATTCGAGTTTTATAAGATATTAACATAGGTAAATAATTTAACAGTGTTAACTTATAGCCAAAAAAATATGGCGACCTTCGCCAAATAGTTTTAAATCTATGCCTTCAATCCCTCGATTGTTGTCTGGATTACCGTATCAATCAACTTGTCTTTTTCAGTCCAAGGGAAGTCAGGAAAATCAATCAGAAGCAGTGTAACACCATGAACTGCTGACCACATCACCTGACCGGTGGTTTCGATATCCACCTGTCGGAATATCTTCTGTCGAACGCATTCAGAAACCATTTCACGCAAGTAATTGAATACCTTTTCACCAACCGATCCCTCTTGGAGACCTAATCCCTCTTGGAACTGGGGTCTGATGACAAAGGTGAGTTTGTAATCTTGCGGATATTTGAGCCCGAACTCGACGTAGGCTTGTCCACTTTTTCTGAGGGTCTCGACGGGATCGCCCTTATCTCTTTTTAGCTGCTCAAGCCTGTTCAATAGGTTTAGGAGTGTTTCTTGGCAAACTGAATCTAACAGATCCGCCTTGTCCTTGAAATAGAGATAGATCGTTGTTGGTGAGTATTCGATCTTATTGGCGATTTTTCGCATGGAGACGTTCTCATAACCTTCGCTGACAAACAGTTCTCGCGCAGCGAGAAGAATTTGCTGCCGCAATTGTTCTTTTTCCCTTGCCCTTCGCTCTTTCGTACCCATTGCATAACCCTCGTTTACATAGTAATCTAACTTAACAGTGTAAATATTATATCATATATTTTTCCCTTTGTCAAATTTTTTTCAAAAATTTTTGTATCGGCTGTTTTTTTCAAAGATATTCAAGGCGTATTAGGGGTTTTGAAGGACCAAGAAGTGATAGAGAAAGGTGAGTATGTTTGGTTATCACTTGCTCGTTTCTGTTTATCGGCACGATATTGCTGAACCCACTGTTTTTTCTTGCCCATTTTGCGCAATTTAGTTATAATCTATTTTTTACAAATCCATAGAGTAACTACGAAAGTATCCCTCAATTCCACGCTGAAATAGTGAGGTTTAGGTCTGAAATCTGAATCGTATTTTGATACAGGAGGAAAATATGAAACTTGAAGGTCGAGTCAGTTTTACGCTGGTTTGGTTAACTGTTGCTGCTTTCGGACTATTGGTTACAAATATCAGTCATACCGCTGTACTTGATCCGAAGACTGTTGAGGTTGCATACCTCTTTGATGAAGGGAAAGGGAACGTTGCCAAGGATATTTCTGGAAACGATCGAGACGGGGAGATATCTGGGGCGAAATACACTAAGGGTGTGTTCGGACAGTGTCTGGACTATGATGGCAAAGATGACAATTTGATTGTTACCGGCTACGCCGGCATTGGTGGCACGGATCCGAGAACGACGGTCTTCTGGTTTAAAGCCGGGGATACACGAGAGCATTCATGGGTGAAATGGGGACCAAACCTGACGGGCGAAAAATACTACGTCCGTGCGCATCTACGGGGTGCGGAGTGCAATTTAAGGATTGAAGTTGCTGGCGGACAAAATTACGGAGAAGACAATGTGTGTGATAAGGAGTGGCATCACATGGCGGTGGTTTTTCCCAAAGGTTCAGACGCTGTGAAGGACCATGACCTTTACGTTGATGGTAAACTCCAATCCAAGGAGGGTACCGACCAAGCGATGGACACGAATGCTAAGGATCAGGAGGTTAACATGGGTGACTTCCTTGCACACCATCAGTTTATGTTTGGTCTTTTCGATGAGGTTGCTATTTTCAACGTGGATTTGACTGAAGATCAGATTAAGGCAATCATGGACAATGGATTGCAAGCGGCACTCGGTGTAGATCCGCAAGGGAAGTTAGCCACGAGTTGGGGGATGCTTAAGAAATATTAGTCCCACAAATCGAGTCCCAGCAGTTTTCGTCCCAAGGGTGTCAGTTTTGCGGGTCCATAATTTTTCGCTTCCCACCCTCGTGGGTCGCCTGGATAGGGACCTCGCCCCAATGCTCTTCGCTCGCGCCACAAGGTGATGCGTTCTTGCCGTCGTTCCTCATCGATTGGTTCGGGGACTGGGTAGAAGTTCATGTATTGCGCCAGTCGCGGCTTATCAGAGGTATTACGACCGTTACCGTGCGGAAGTGCTTTATGCCATACGAGCAATGAACCCGTTTTCGCAGGCACTTGAATGAAGTGTTCTGACGAGATTTCTGGCACCCACGGATTTTCTTTGTCAATCAACGACTTATGTGCGCCGGGCCAGCAAACAAAAGACCCCTGATTGTCAGTTGTGTCTGTCAGAAATAAAACACCTTGCGTCCCGAAACCAATGGGGAGTTTCGAGGTGTCCGCATCCCAGTGGTACATCCCCTTATGATCCCACTCAGGGTAGTCGGGGTGTTTAGGGGGTTTCATGTTGACGCGGTCGGGGTGTACCCAAATACGGTGGGTCCGGTAGACCTCAGTATAGATTTGATGGATCGGTGGGTGCTGGTAGACATTCCACATGGCTTGGTGTTGGTACATCTCTACCATGCCTGCACCGGGTTTATGAGGCGAACGATACCAGCCGTTTGGGTCTGAAGGATCCATTTCTAAGAACGCAAAGATTGCGTCAACGACAGCATCACACAATTCAGTTGGGACAGCATTTTCGATGACCATGTAGCCGTATTCATCAAAGTGTTCTCGGTGTGCTTGTGTCAGTATTGGCATTTGCCTTTCCTTTTTTTAATTTTACCTTGCGGGTAAGGAACGGTTAACGCTACTTGAAGGTTCTCGTGTTCGAAATGACGCTCTCAGGAATCGGGAAATCAGGAATGAAGCCTTGTTGACGGAAGTACGCGACGTGTTGTTGTGGCGTGACAATGGGACGCGATTTATGCTTATCGGGGAAATTTGGTATTGGCATAGTTAGTTTGAGCGTTGAGAGCTTTATCTTTACAGGTTATACCTTCTTGTATTCTTTGTCGAGCATCACGAAAAGCGCGTCAACCGTCAACGGTTCGCCGTTCTTATCGCGAATAGAAAATTCGTTATCGTCTATTGCTTTACGTAGCTGCATTTGAAATTTCTCACGTGCACTTGCCAGCCCAACAGCCATGCCTGAGTCAAAGCCGCCACCGAAACCGTTCATAATGGGTTATTTCCTTTCTCTGTCTGTCCTCGGTCGGTAGCAATTTCAAGACGGGGACGTGTGGATTTTCGGGCCGCCACCGGATACTCCTTATCCTTAATTTCATGGACCGGATCTACAGTCTCCAGCGGTTCGATTGACAGCCGACATCCCAATGCGTTAGCAAGAATGTTGAGCGTATCAAGTCGCGGTGGATCGTCGCTGGATAGGACTTCAAGGAGGCTTTCCGGCTCCGTCCCCGTTTGTTTTGCAATTTCGGAGACCCCACCGAGTGCCTCTATGATGTTTCGGAGTCCTTTGAGAAAGAAGGGGGTATCACCGTCAAGTTGGTATTCCTGCAGTGACAAATCAAAATAGTCGATTGCTTCAGCTCGATTAGCAGCGAGATCTGCGATTAAGACCTCGTGCCATGTTCTGAGTTCTGTCATTGTTGTGCTTCCTTATATTGCAACCAATAGTTCTTTGCACGCGCAATGTCTTGTTTCTGCGATGATTTGTCACCACCACAGAGTAAAAGAACGACCGTGTTATCGCTTTGCCCAAAATAGATGCGATAGCCTGGACCAAAGTGGAGAAGTAGCTCAAAGACACCATCACCAACAGATTTGCAGTTGCCAAAATTCCCATCTTCAAGCCGGTCCAGTCGTTTGCGAATTCTCGTTCGAGTTTTTATATCTTGAATTGCATAAAACCATTCTGTGAAGGGTTGTCGGCCGTTTTGGTCCCGATAGACTTGTAGTTTTCTGGGTGCTGTGTTCCGCATTCCTAACCTTTTGTGCATTGAAACACATTATATCGATATTACAGGACACACGGAAACCTTTTGAACCGCGCGTCGCGATCAATTTTAAGATAATAGCACATTTAGCAGGGAAAGTCAAATCAAGGAATGAATGTTTGTAGTAGGTCGATCTATTAACTTTCAGTGGTATGAGGGTGTTTGAAAATCACCCAATCTCCATGCGCAGAAAAGAGAGAAATGTGCTGACAAACAACACCAACAGAAACATAATTAGCAACAGTAGGTCGATAATTGCGGCATTAAGATCTGCACGGCATCGAAGTTCACCGGTTTTTGGGATGTGCCCTCTGGAATACCGACTGTGTGTGGACTGTCTGGATCTGACCGATCGGTATCAATGAGGAATTGTCGAAACTGCTTCGCGTATTGACGTGTTTGGGAGATGAAGTCTAAATGGCGGGGCAAACCGGTGCCTGCAAGCCCTTCAAAAGCGTACTGCACAACCGCTGCTGGTGAAATACGGGTCAGGGACCGGGCAGTTTGGATTTGACGGAGTTCGGTGAAAAGGTAGCCGGCGCGCAAGCGATCGCGTAATTCTGCATCTTTATTAACATATTCCGCGCCCAACGCAGTAGCGATTGTCGCCGGGGATTCTTGTCGGGGAGGTTCTTTAATCCGGGCAAAATAACGTGTTTGCAAATCTTCGCGTGAATCTTGAACCTGAGCCATGAATTCTTTCGGGGTGGGACGGGACTGCAAACGGTTACCGAGCGAACCCAATGCGTTTGGCATCAGTACCACCCAGACTGTCCAAATCAACAAAAGAATGGCAAGGCTCGTTGAAGACTCTTTGACACGACTGGAAACGAGAAGTCCCAAGAAAATAAAAATTGAGGTGTAAATCAAGGCAACGCAGACAATAAAGCCCAACCTCATCCAATGGCTACCCTTGAATTGGACGGCTTCGGAAAGGTATATGATGGAGGTACTAACGATCACGCCAATCAAAACGGGAATAGCAATCGTAAAAAAAGCACTGAGAAATTTGCCGCTAATCACGGTGTTCCGTGAAATACTATTCGCCAGCATCAACCGCAGCGTGCCTCGTTCTTGTTCACCAGAGATCGCGTCGAACGTGAACAGAATGCCCGTGAAGCTCAATAGAACAGCCGTCACAAATCCCCAATCGATTTTGATAAAGTCCGGCATGATACTTCTATCTTTAGGGATTGCCTCTGAAATGAATAGCAGATCGCGATTCGGTGGATATATCAATCCCCAAATTTCTGTGAACTTATAGGCAGTATCGCCACTCCGCCACCAACGTGTCCGCCCCGCGGTATTGCCGTGGACTTCACCCAGTAGGAATTTTTCTCCGCCATCCGCACAGAAAGCGAGAGGACTCGGTTTTTTGTAGAGGCGGCCAGGTCCCTTTAGAGCCAGGCGATACAGCGTAGTGCACCGAGATTTCAACTCATTACGTGACCAGGCAACTTGTCCTCGATATTCGCCCATTCGCTGCTTGTATTCTCCGAGATACACGATAGCGTTGACAATCATCAGTATTAGGATTAGTAGTGTTGTCAGTGCGAAACGCAAGCTGCTCAGGTGATCGTAGAGTTCGCGTGTGAGGATGTGGAATATCATCTCATATCTCCACTAAAAGACTGACGGCGATGGAACTCTGTCGTAAGCTTGAAGTCTAAAGTTCCTGCCTGACGAAAATTGCGAAAGTCGCCAAAAACAATAGAACATTGAGTAATAACAGCAACTGCAGATGGGGGAGTGCCCGTGAGGTATTTGTCCAGAGATCGGCACGTTGGTACGTGAACCTTGGCAGATCGTCTAAGTTAATAGGACCTTTATCGCTCGCGAACCACTGTCGACTCGAAAAAGCCTCTTTATCGTAAAAGTAATTGATTAGCATACGTCGATACTGTCGCGCTGTCTGAAAAAAATCCTCGACCCCATAGATATCCGTTCCTACCCATGCTTGTGTTGCGAGATTATACATCGCCGCGGGTGAAAGGCGAAGTAGGTTCCGAGCGATTCTGGCTCTCCAAAACCGGAGTTGCTCCAGTGTAGGCAGGCGTATCAATCCCATTTTCTCTGCTGCATCAATGCGTAAGGGTGTTAAGAATTGATGATAGCGAATGGCGTGAGGAATGAATTTTTCAGATTCCGAACTGATGTGTTGCCAATCATACCCTTTGAAGTCTATACGCATCAGTGTCCGTTTGTTACCGATACCGACATGTAATCCACGTGTAAGAGCCCCATCCAAGTTAAAGTGTTCGCTTTCACCTTCGATGCCATCATTCTTAAGATATTCCATCTCCTCTTTATTAACTGCCAGTCGTATTTGCCGCATGGTATCGTAACTGGAGTCAATCTTACCTCTTTGTGGTTTTGTTAATTGATCGACCAAAGACACGCTAAGGGAAGGATAAACCAGCACCAGGACCACCCAGACAAATAGTGAGAGCATAAGTGCTGTAGCGGTGCGGCGAGCCCAAGCGGAGAAAAACAATCCGATCAAGTAGATAGCCGAAAGATAGATAATTGATGTTAACAGGATGCCTGCAATTCGTAGAAAATCATTGCTACTGAAGACGATTGAACCCGTTAATACCATCCAAATCAAAGCGATGATAAAACTCATAATAAGCGGCAGAATTAGACACGTCATCGCACCGAGGTACTTCGCTGTCAAGATGCTTCCACGCCTTACAGAATGGCTCATTGTCAGGCGCATTGTGCCCGTTTCACGTTCGCCTGCAATTGCATCGTAGGCGAACAGCAGTGCCAGCAGTGAAAGCACAAACTGAAAAATGAAGATGAGGTCAATTCGATAGAAGTGATCGATGAAAATGTTCCCTGAACTGTGGGTTTGAGCGTCCCAGAGGACAGGAACATTCGTGTAATAGATTCGCAACGTATTACCGAGTCGGTTGTCCATACCGGCATTAAAGATGCTCAGTGGATTAGGCGGTCGATCGACCTTTGGCATTAAAAGGGAATACGTTCGGGTGGACAAAAGTTCTTCACGATTCGCATTTCTGGCGGTATTGTAACCCGCTAATCGTTTCTCGTAATCGTCGATTCTGATAAGCGTGGTTATGACAACGAGCAGCAGACAGGTAATCACCGTGACTGCAAAACGGAATGTTATCAGATGGGCGAGAATCTCTCGTTTGAGGAGTACCAAGAACATTGAGCGATTCCTTTTATGGTAGATTTTAGAATTACTTAGACATTCTAAAGAGACGAGGTTAGAAACCTCGCCAGCGGAGAAGAGTCGTTGTTTCTTTAAGATGTCTATTTATTTTTAGGATTCACCATAGATAGAAGGATGGAGGGCTGGAGGCAATACTGTTCCAGCCTTCCCGCTTAGTACCAAAACTGGATTAGTGGTCTTTTGGATCCAGATGGACCCTTGTCATACTCACGAAGTTCAGGAAGTAGAACACAGCATCGTTTTGAGGTTCAATGAGATTATCTTCCGTGCGAGCCGCTAACTTTGCGTCTATTAACGTCTGCACTGCTTTCTCAATCTCATCTTCCGAGGTATCGCATCCGTTTGCCAAGTCTTCAATCGATTTCTTGCCCTCCACTAACTGTCTTAAGACACCGACAACGATCGGATTTGTAAAGAGACTCGCCAGATCGGCAATCACAGTATCCGGGGTTCTGGATATGAAATCGTCAATACTTGTGCTCCAGAATGAGATACGTTTCGACATCTTTCCAGCACGTGTACGATAGCCACCTCCGTAACCCCATGTGATTGGCCGTTCAGCATTATGAGGTAACCGACATAATGTTGACATTGCTTCTCTTTTTTCGGCGTTAAGAAAAGCGTCCGATTCATCTGCAATAACCCGAAGTTGCTCTTGCAAATCGGTAATCTGACGCTGCATTTCTTCAAGACCTGCCGTGAGTTTATTTTCGTCTGCCATGTTGATTTCTCCTTTTAACTGGTCTTGGGAAGGATGTTTCCCTTCAGTTATAATGTCTAATGCCTCTTGAATCATGGACTCATACTTCTTTAATCGCTGTCGCGCACGGTGAAGCCGACTCTTAATCGTATTTTCCGATACACCTAAATACGTCCCTATCTCTGAAGATGTCATCTCTTCAAAGTAGTGAAGTGTAATAACCTCTCGGTCACTTTCCTTCAACTTCGTAAGCAACTCTTTGACGAGGTCGTGCTGCGCTTCAGCAGATATTTTCTCGTTTTCTGATGCGACATACCGGGAATACGATTCTGTTTCTATTTCCAAGATGTGGATTTCTTCCAGCGGTTGAGTCTGTAGCCTATTTTTCCGGTGCCATGCGATACAGAGATGATTCGCGATCTGATAAAGCCATCTTGAAAACTGTGTCGGATCGTTCAGAGTTTCCAAGTGCTGATAGACTCGCAGGAAGGTCTCCTGTGTAATATCTTCGGCGATGTGGAAGTCTCCTATCTTTTTCAGGGCGTACGCGTGAACCCGCCGTTGGTATTTTCTGATTAAATTTGCAAAGGCGGTTTCATCACCGGCAAGAATGCGTTGGATCAACTCAACATCATCGATTTTCATCAGACCTCTCCAGAAAGACTGTTTGTATCAAGGGACGTAACAATTTGGACGTTTCGCGGATAGGAACCCTTAAAAGATTCAAGAAATACCTACCCGTTCACTTCACTATATAATGACGCGAATTAGAAGGGAATAGGTGCATAATTCCGAAAAAATATGTCAAACAGAAAGTCAAGTCGCGATTAGGAGATCGTTCCTACAGAAGGGAGTGGCTTGAAAATTGGTGTGGTGAGATTCCGGTCTACTTAACGACCCTACCATCAATGTAACGCCCTGCGACATTGTGTCCGCACAGACTTAGCACCGTTGGAAAGACATCAACAGACCGGATGAACTTCTCGGTGATCGGATAACTCGTCGCAAGTGGGATGTGCAGATGTTCCGCAATCAAGGAACCGTGGGTCGCGTGATGCTCTGGTATTTCATAACGGGCGCGTAGGTCATAACCGCTCTCGGCACTGAGGACAAGGTCGCCGGTTCGTTCGCTTTTGAAAATCTGCCACAATTGAACAATTCCGTCTGGATACCGACCATCGTAGGTGCCACGTAATGCCTCTCGTGAGGATAAATTTTCATAGTGAGTGCCGTAGCCGAGTGGATCGATCCCCGTAAACCGGTAGGAGAAGCGCAACGAGTCTGCGGATTTGAAAGTCGCTGCTACGCTTTGTGGATTTCCGCGCTCCATCCGCTCTGAGCGACAGGAGATTCTTCCCTGGCCACCTCGGTTTTGAACGATAATGTCCCCCGTTTCGCTCTGTCCTGCGACGAGCCCTAATCCTTCCAATTCAATTAAAGCACTGATGACACCCATTTGGTGGAGTTTCTCGAAAGGTGTCCGTTCGCCCCATCCCTTTCCATCCGAGTTATTCTTAAAATAGAGATGTGTCATCCCATTTCCTGATACCATACTCGCAGATACGGTACCGTGCCGCCAGACCTTTGGATAATGTAAACACCGCCAACCGCCATCATCTAAGTGCTGTGGGACATCAATATGTGTATGCGTGTCGGTCATCCCATGGTCGCTGGTAATCAGAATGAGTGTTTCTTGGAGGGTGTTTGCCTTTTGCAAAGTATGCACGAGGTCTCCAATCGCGGTGTCTATCTCTCGGTAGGTCTGCATGACCTGCGGTGCTTGGGTGCTGAAATGGTGTGAAAAGGTATCTACTGCAGGAAAGAGACACATGATAAACTTGTCCCCTGCTTCGACTGATTTTTGTAATTGACGGACTGCAATCTGATTGACGAAGCGCCAGCGATGCGAAAAATGTGCGTAGGTATAAGCAAAGGGTTTAATCCGGCGCGTCAGATTTTTGGCTGGTGGGCACCCGCGAGCAAGGAGATTGTAGATGTTGCTTACGGGTGAGAAGAAGTTAAACAGAGTGGGGAAACCTGAAGGTAAATCGGATTCAAAACGCAGTCCGTCAAGCCCCATATAACTACAGATGCCGGGACGCTTGAAGCGGTGAGGGACATGAAATTTTGATTTCGAGAGCCACCGAATGCCCGGAATATTTGCCGTCCCCGGATACAATCCCATAAAAAATGGGATAAAGGCGGGTCCCGTCGTTGATGGGAAGACGGAGACCGCTTTATTCAAACTGCCGCGATCTACGACGTGTTTCTTGATGTTCGGGAGATCACCGTTTTCAATTAATGCTTTGAAAATTTCATAGGGTGCCCCATCAATTATAATAAAAACAACACGTTTGAAGCACGGTTTGGTTGATACCATCATTCGTCCCTAAATATGTAGACGTTTATTAGTGGGTGTTGTTTTTAGGTGCGCTGGAACATCAATTATCAAACTGGTGTAGAAATCTATGCTACGAATTCTTTTGTTGGGTATAGGTTTTCCACAATGCTTCTGGGTTCTTGATAGAAAGACCAACGTTGCCGCATTCACCGCAGACGGTTGCTCTCAACGCTTCTCTGTGAGACTGCTTAAAAATCATGGCATCAGGATTGCCCTGTACTTCGACCTCTAAGTCTTGTCCTACTCCTGCATCGTAGCGATCCCGAATCCGTAAGTCGGTCATGATTTTCTCGGAACTGCACCTACCACACGTTATTGAAGCCATGTGAATCGGTCTCCTTATTTTGCTAATCTACTCTGGTTGGCTAACTTATACAAACTATTGTATCCGAAATTTCAACCGATGTCAATCTTCTGATGTCGAAATTATGAAATTGCCAATGAAAATTTAACTTGATAATCTATCGTGTAATATTGTATAATAATTACATGTAACTAAGTTATACTAAAGTTTAGATAATTTAAGTGTTAAGGTAATTTCTATTCAATCCAACAATCCGACCTATCACATGGAGATTCTTAAAAATTGTCCAAAATTTACTAAGTATTTAGAAACTATACGTTTAATCTGTGGAGGATTGATTTATGCACGGATCAATGCGAGGTTTTGACAGCGGGAGATCATCTCGGCGGAGGATGCGTTCTTATCACGGAAGATCACGCTCCCCGAAGCTGGAGCATGAACCCCTGTCAACAACAGAAGATGTCCCTGAACGCCTGAAAGAGCAGGCAGAAGCATTACTTCAAACGGGGGAAGAGATCAAGGTTTCTGTTTCGACGGATCTGCGTTTTGATGGGACCTATGGCAAGGATTGGCTGTTAATTACGAACAGGCGACTCATCGCTTTCAATCAGAATGGTGTTCTCGGACACCACATGCGCGAGGTGCCACTCTCATCCGTTGAAGATATCGAAATCCTTGAAATGTACGGGAATAACATTCTCAAAGTGAGTACGACGGACAACGCTTTTGAGCTATCGCGCTACTCAAAACGGTTAACCCCGAAATTCAGTCGTGCTGTCTCAGAGTTGGAAGGATTAATTCCACAAACGGAAGGGAATTCAGACGGTAGACGTGGACACGGACGAGGTGGAATGTCCTTTGGAGAGAATAAGGGACGCTGTGAGAAGTGTGGTCAGCTTATTCCGCGTCGGTCAGATGTCTGTATCAATTGCATTCAGAAGGGGAAACTCATCTTTCGACTCATGAAGTACGCCGTTCCGTTCTTGCATATCATCGTCCCGGCGTTCCTCATAATGATGGTTATCCGTCTTGTCGGGCTTTACCCGCAGATACTCAGCAGGGATCTGATTGACAGAATTCTGACACCGGTCGGTCATGCCGTCACTACAGGATTGCCAATACCGGAAACAGATTGGGGTCACCTTCAAGGCGCGGTGAATTTTCTAAGCGGGTGGTTCGACAGCATGCCAGTCGGTGGGAGTTTCGGGCATCTGATAGGGATCGTTCTCCTCATGGCGAGTATCCGCGTGTTTTCGATGTTAGCCTCGGCGATACGGGGATATATGATGGCGTGGGTAGGGCAAAATGTCACGAGACGGCTCCAGAACGAGACCTATGAACATCTAAACATGCTCTCCGTGGATTTTTTTCAGGAACGAGATACTGGGAACTTGATGTCGAGAATCACGCACGATGTATCACGGCTCAGGGATTTCATCGCCAGTGGAATACAAGAAATTGGGGGTGATTCTCTCACAATCCTCTATATGTGCGGGATCATGTTTTATTTCAATTGGAAACTTGCGCTCTGGACGTTGATACCTATCCCGTGTCTTATCTTCTTCACGATCTTTTTTGGTAAAAAAATGAGCAAGGTGTACCATGTTTTATGGAAACGGTATGCGAACATTAGCACGATTCTCGCGAGCACGATTCCAGGAGTCCGCGTTGTCAAAGCATTTGCCCGTGAACGCTATGAGATAAACCGGTTTAGCGACATGACACATCAGGTATTTTCGGGTGAGATGAACGCTGCGAAACTTGGGACGCTTTACCGTCCGATTATGGAGTTTATCACCTATTCCGGTTCTATTTTGATTTGGTTAATCGGGGGATGGCAGATCTTCCAAAACGAGATAACCCTTGGCACGCTATTCATGTTCCAAAGTTATATGATGCAGTTCTTTAGACCTGTGTTTACCCTCTGTCAGATGAACGAAAGGTTTATCCGAGCAGGCACCTCCGCCGAGCGTGTGTTTGAAATTATGGATACACCTCCGAGCGTTGCTGATAAAAGCGATGCGGTAGCCCTCAGAAATATCCGTGGTGCTGTTGAATTTAGGAATGTCTATTTCTCTTACGACGGCGAAAAAAATGCACTCAATGGTGTCAATTTTACAGTGGAACCAGGTGAGATGATAGGGTTGGTTGGGCACAGCGGTGCAGGAAAAAGCACGCTCATCAACCTGATTACCCGTTTCTATGACCCGAATGATGGGGAAATAATGGTTGATGGTTACGACAGTCGTGACATTCAGGTTAAGGCGTTACGGCAACAGGTCGGCGTCGTCTTACAAGATCCATTCCTGTTCCAAGGCACGGTAGCGGAGAACATCGGTTACTCAAAACCGGGGGCATCTCGGATGGAGATTATTGCTGCTGCGAAGGCAGCAAATGCTCACGGTTTTATCCTCAAATTCCCCGATGGTTACGACACAATGGTAGGTGAAAGAGGGGCACGGGTTTCTGGTGGTGAGCGGCAGCGTATTTCTATCGCACGCGCAATTTTAAAAAACCCGCGCGTTCTTATCTTGGATGAAGCGACTTCCTCCGTTGATACCGAAACAGAGTCGAAGATCCAAGAGGCATTGGAACGACTCATCCAAGGAAGAACGGTATTCGCTATTGCTCACAGGTTGTCAACTCTTAAGTACGCCGACCGACTTGTTGTGCTGAAAGATGGCGAGGTTGACGAAATTGGGACACATGCGGAACTGATTGCCAAAGAGGGGACCTATGCGGGTTTGTGTGAGAAGCAGACTGAATTGTCAAAAATTCGCGCATGGTAATCTGCGTCTAAAGGAAAGGCAGATTCACAAAGGAAGCGATTAAGGTCACTGATGAAACAGAGGAGATTTAATAATGTCAGAATTTGATGCGAAACAGCGAGGTAAAGGTCCTCGTGAAAGACGAAAGAAACAGAAACACGGGAGAGAAGAACGAAAAAGGGATAATGTGGTGATGGTCAGAGTTGATGAGGGAGATCTCAATCGGATTGACGAACTCGTGGATTCCGGTCAGTTTAACAGTCGTTCCGAAGCGACTGCGTTCCTCATCAGTGAAGGCATCAAATCTAAACAGCAGATGTTCGAGAAGATGGCGGAAAAGATTTCTCAAATCCAGAACTTGAGAACTGAGCTTGGGGCGATGATTGCCGAAGACACAAAGTCATCCGAATCGATCGAACAGGAAGTCGATGAAACCCCCAATAACGGAGGAGAAAGTCAATGCGAAAGTCGATGATGTCGATCACAATTACACTTATCTTGATTCTGTTTATTGTTGTCACGATTTCAGTACTGGTGCAACGTCAAGGTGCCGCTGAGGCTATGAAAGTTCCCGACGGTGTAACGGTATATCGGGATTTGGGTTATGTTACAGACGGACATGAACGACAGACACTCGACCTATATGTGCCAGATACCGGAGAAAACCTACCGCTCATTATCTGGATACATGGCGGTGCTTGGCGCGGTGGAGATAAGACCCATTACACCCCAAAGGAATATCTCAAAGCCGGCTATGCAGGAGCGAGTCTCAACTATCGCTTGAGCCAGCACGCCATCTTTCCTGCGCAAATCGAGGATGTGAAAGCCGCTGTCCGGTGGCTGCGCGCGAATGCGGAAACCTACCGCCTTGACCCAAACCGCTTTGCGGCATGGGGTTCATCTGCTGGTGGACACCTCGTCGCCATGCTCGGCACGACAGGCGACGTAGCGGAATTTGAGGTAGGTGAAAATCTGAAGGTGTCCAGTCAGGTGCAAGCCGTGGTCGATTACTTCGGTCCCACGGACTTCCTTCAGATGGATGCGCAACGCCTTCCAGATGGACTCGTACATGACGACCCTGACTCACCAGAGTCTCGATTGGTAGGAGGTCCCATTCAGGAACATAAGGATCGCGTCGCAAGAGCCAACCCAATCACCTACGTGTCCAAAGACGATTCGCCTATTCTGATTATCCACGGGGATCAAGACAAACTTGTCCCGTATCATCAGAGCGTGTTGTTAAAAGATGCGTTGGAAGCAGCGGGTGTCCCGGTTACGTTTTACAAGGTAGAAGGGGGAGGGCACGGCTGGTTCAGAGATCCAAAGGTTCCAGAATTAACGAAAGCGTTCCTTGAAAAACATTTGAAACCATAGCGTAACACGCGTCGCATAATTCGCATAACATTTAACAGCATACTTTGAACAAAGTCCGACTTCTACGAGTCGGTTTGCTTTAAAAAATCGCAGACACAGATCTTGGTGAATGCCAATCAACAGGGAATGTATGAGAACGTCGAAGCATGATCTAACGCGCGGGAGCATTTCAAAAACGCTTTTACGACTCGCTATACCCACATTTGTCAGTCAACTACTTCAAGATATGTTTAATGTCGTCGATATGATTTTCGTCGGTCGATTGGGCCCCGCAGCCCTCGTCGCTGTCGCGATGAGCGGAAATCTACTACGGCTCGTAAGCATTCTGGCACATGGGATCTCAACCGGGACAATTATTCTCGTGTCTCAGTTTCTCGGTGCCCGGAAACGTGTGCAAAGCGAGAGCATTGCGATGCAAGCCTTGACGCTCAATGTGGTGTGTGCACTGGGCATTGGGTGTTTGGGTTATCCGTTAGCTGAATTTGGATTATGGTTAATGGGTGTCGAGCCAGAAGTGATTCCGCTCGGTGTTCCCTATCTTCGCGTGATGCTACTTGGAGCGGTGACGATGTTTCTATCCCGCACCCTCACCGCGATTTTCCGTGGTGCCGGGGATGCGGTGACACCAATGGTCGTCCTGATCTTTTCGTCGATTGTTAACATCGTTTTAGATCCGCTGTTAATCTTTGGAATCTGGAGGTTTCCGCGACTTGGAGTGGTTGGTTCAGCGTATGCGACAGTGATTGGACGAGGACTCGGCAGTGCAATACTCCTTTACCTCTGTTTTAGAGGGCGGGGTGTGATTTCTCTGCGTCATGTTGAACGTCGTCCAAACCTTTTAGTATGGGGACAAATCATGAGATTGGGGATTTTTAATGCGATGCAGGCGTTGTTGCGGCATGGCTCCCGCGTGTTGTTTATTCGAGTCGTCGCTATCTTTGGCACCGACCCCGTCGCTGGCTACGCCATCTGTATGCGGCTGCGTAGTCTTGTTATGCATTTTGGCACTGCCTTCTCAAACGCTGTAGCACCGATGGTCGGGCAGAATATTGGTGCCAACCGTATTGATCGCGCCGAAAAATCCGCGCAGTTAGGGAGCATTTTAGCGGCAGTCGTTGTCACACTCATCGGCATCTTCCTGTTCACGACTCCCCAGTTCTTCGTCGGCTGGTTTACGAACGAGCCTGAAGTCACGGAAATTGGAAGTGCTTATTTGCGTTATCTCGCAGCGACGTTTGCATTCATGGTTGTTGCCAGTGTGTTGGGGCGCGCGCTCAACGGTGCAGGAGATACAGTGTCTCCGATGACGATTACCGGACTGTCGCAGTTCGGGGTCGGATTAACGTTGGTGATTGTGCTTTCCCAGTCGATAGGGTTGACAGGGATTTGGTGGGGAATAGCTGTATCAAATGTTGTCCAATGTCTCTTTATAGGGTACTGGTTCAGACGCGGCAGCTGGAAAATACAAAACCCGACTGTCCCGCACGGACACTAAGTCTATTCCAACGCAATAATGGAGGTCAAACAGGTATTACAATAACAAGGAGGATGAACAAGGATATGATGATGTTCGTACTGGCGTGCATCAGTGGGTCAGTTAAGGCAGACCATTTTTACTGAAATAGGAAAGATTTGCACCGAAGTGCTTCAAGTTGTTGAGGGCGGAGAATGTCTCCGCCCATCTAAGGAAAAATAGAAGGCATCGCGGCTAAGGGTCAGTGAAGACTATTTGTAACCGTGTTTAATCTTGCCCCATGTTGTTGACAGTTTGCCTGCAGGGTTGACGGGTGTGGTACTGCTGATCATTTCACTGGAGATGAAGAGATCACCGAGTACGCCGGGGCTGTTGTCATTCTCAAAATCACTCGACCAAGCAACGGCACCCCCAAGAGGCGCGGCATATGTGCCAGGCGCGTCTCCATCAATGTCTGTGATTGTGATATCGAACCCGATGACTAAGCCGTCTGTCGGTGTAAGAGCTTCGCCAAAAAACGGTTCAAAAATTGACCACGGCAGACGCATCTCAATGGAATAACCGCTACTTGTTTTCTGACTCACGACGTGTCCCTTAGCGAGGTCTCCTAACTCCGGATCAAGAGCAGCACCCAACGCTTGGGACCACGCACCACTTCTATCTTCGGTTGTTAAGGGACCAAAGATCCAATAATTATCGTCCGCCTCATATACGCTGTTATTGGCAACATGTCTCGTATCAAACTCATGGTGCGGAAACTCGAATACAGGTGCATCGTGTTTGGTGTCGAACATCAAAAATACCCCGTCAATCTCTCCAGAACGGGTTGCTATGTCATTGGTGTACGGGTGTGTGGTATCATCGGTGACATCGAACCCAAAGTAGAGATAGTCGTCGTCCCATAGCGTTGCCCAGCGCGCCCGCATATCAGCGTCGTCATCGAATTTGCCGCGACTGACTCGGAGTCCACCATCGTTTGTGTCGCTACCCGCACCGCCGCCGGGGATAATCTGATACCACTCTTGGGCGTATTTAGGATCGCGTGGATCTGGGACAATATCTTGCAAGGGCGAAGATTCTTGGAATGCCGCGTCCCACTCCGCTTCATCTATCATTCCATCAATCGTGATAGGCGTTGCGGTTTTTTTAGAGGTCACCTCACCACCTGAGTGTGCCATCACTGACAGTGTGGACAGGACGAATAAAACGCAGCAGAGAATAGAAAAGGCTGTAGTGGCTTTAACAGAGAACGATTTTCTTGGCAAAAACATTGTGATTCTCCTATTGATACCCTTTGCTGTAGAAAGCAAAGATGCGTTTGTTTTCTTATAGAAATGTGCTTAGGGTGTAGGTTCCCAAGCAGTAGGTAGATTGATAAGGCCCATGGACAGGTCGTGGGGTTACTTGTGGTTATGGGACACTTAGATTCCCAATTAATGGATGGTTCCTAAATAGAATTTACAGGAAGTAAAAATAAAAGTCAAGTTTTTTCAAGGCTTAATCAATAATTTCTGTTCCGTGAAACCAGCGAAGACGGAGGAAATGCCCAAGGAAAATATGGCTGCGGACGAAACCGCACCAATGAAGCGGCGAATTAACGTTTCACAGCGACCGAGACTCCATCGCGGAGGGGAATGATCGTCGTGAATACATCAGGTGAACTGTAGAGAAGCCGTGTCAATTCTTTGACTCCGATTGTCGCTGCATGGAACCACTGTTCCCGCTCATCAAGTCCTTCCGGCGGACTCCCCGGCTCTTGCGTGACGACGCGCCCACCCCAGATCATGTTGTCCGTAATAAACAATCCACCGCTCCTGAGCCGTGGAATCGCCTTACGGAAGGCTTCGG
This sequence comes from Candidatus Poribacteria bacterium, assembly GCA_021295715.1. Classification (NCBI taxonomy): domain Bacteria; phylum Candidatus Poribacteria; species Candidatus Poribacteria bacterium. The sequence continues at coordinate 143,768 of JAGWBV010000002.1, forward strand.
GATATCCATCTTTGTCGATGTCGTTATAGATGATGTCAAATTCACCTTCGGTTTCGTCAATGATTTCGAGTGCGTTGCCGACGCGATAGTCAATGCGATCTGCGATACCACCGCGAGCCAGATAACCCGCTGCGCGATCGGCGTTCTCCTGCGAACCATCGGTACAGATGATGGATGCTTCCGGTTTTTGTAGTGCCTTCGCCATCCAATACGCCGAATAGCCAAAGCCTGAACCCATCTCAAAAATTCGTGTTGGATTCGTCAGCAACACCAATTGGTGCAAGACGCGCCCAACGAGGGGTCCTACAATTGGAAATCGGTTCGTCCGAGCATGTGCCTCCATTTCTGTTAGCACCCCATCGCGTTCTGGAGTGATATCAAGTAGGTAGTCGTCAATTGAGGGATGAAGAATATCCAAACGTTGCATAAATGTCTCCTATTTTCAAGCACGTGCTTCTGTCTGCCACCGTTCGAGTGGGTGTTCGCGTGGTGTAAGCGGCATATATATACGAGCCTTCTGCCGATGTGATTCCCATGTCGCATGAATCATTTCAAGGCAGTCTCGACCATCCCTACCACTCGCGAATGGATCCCGGTCATCTTCAATGGCGGCGACGAGATCGCGTAGCATGAGACGTTGCAATAGCAACCGTATTGATCCCTTGTCTCGTGGGTTCCCTTGTTCGTCAAGGTCTTCGGCTGATAGATGTACCGGTTCCCACGCTTCTGCTGGGGTTTGGTGTTGCCCTTTGTGGATAAACATCGTTGTGCCGACGCTCTCTCGGATGGCAATTCTGCCTTCGGTACCGATAATGTCGATGCCGTAGGCATCATCGTTGGTTTCGGGTTGCGCGAGGAACTGCACATCGGCATGGATACCGTTCTTGAATCGGAAAGCGGCGTGTCCTCGCTCTCCGAGTACAAGCCCTGCATCCCTGTCAAAGGAGTGAACCTCTTGGGTATGTTTGATGTCATCAACGGTTGACTCACGTCCATCCATCTGGACGAGGTGTGCGTGTGTCCATTCAACATCACCGGCGAAGAGCCGCAGCCAATCGTAGAGGTGTGTACCCATCTCCATCAAGGAATTTCCAACCTTGCGGCCACCTTTATCGGTTGCCTTCATCAGCACGACATCACCGATCTCGCCTTTCTCGATCAGTGAAAGGACGTGCCGATTGTATGGGCTGGCGCGTTTGATGTGGTTAATGGCAAACTTGACCTCGTGTCGGTCGCAGGTGTCAACCATTTCGTCGGCTTCAATAAGATTGAGGGCAGTCGGCTTTTCACAGAAGACATGGATACCGCGCTGTGCCGCGGCGATTGTTGGTGCGTGGTGCATCGGTGCCTGCGTCGGAACGATAACGATATCGGGTTGTTCTTCGTCAAGCATTTTTTCATAGTCGTCATAGATGGCTTTAACGCTGAATCGTTCGCTCCATGCTTTTGCGCGTTCTGGATTGATTTCTGCACCAGCGACGAGTTCACAGTTTGTCTCTAACTTCACTGCCTCGGCATGAGCACCCCCCATGCCTCCTAAGCCGATAATTGCGATACGGTAGTTGTTCATGCGTGTCTCCGAAGTTTGCCAAGAAAAATGTGTTGGTTTACACCTATCATAGCAACTTCAAGGTTGGAGCGCAACAAAAAAGTTGAAGAAAATGCTGTAGATATAGTTGAAGAAAAGAAGGAATTCATTATCATGGTATCTAAGCAAAATTTGGACGACAGAAAATCAAAATCCTATCCTGAGATTGACTTAATGCGCAGACCCAACCTCCAACCTGATGAATAGGAAATAAAACAGATGAGAAAAGAACAAATTCAAATATTAGTTGATACTGCACGTGATACCGGCTGGTCAGACGGATTGATACAAATTGAGCCGGATAGCATCTATCAAACCACTAACAACCGTGATTATCTCAGTGAAACAGTGCTAAAAAATTATGATGTCCTGACGATTTGCAGCAACACGTCTTTAAAATACACTGATGCGGAGCTCCAACTTATTCGGGAGTTTGTAGAAAGCGGCGGTGGACTGCTTTTAGCCTCCAGCACAAGTCGATTCGAGCGAGATGTCCGTGAACCGATCTCAGAATTGGGGATTAATCACGTCGCATCTCTTTTCGGTGCAAGGTTTCTCCCGGGACCCAAAGGACATGGCGAAATGGATATCGACGCAAATCCGTTGAGCGGTTATACAAAGAAAAATCTACGCCTCACTGATTATGAAATTGTCAATGGATTGGGAATTGATGACCTGGGTCTTACGCATTGCGGTATCCTCGATATCCCTGCGGATAGTAGTGTTTTCCTTGAACACAGCGAGACAGGAGAACCCGTTGGGGCATGCCTCCATTTTGGATCAGGACGCGTCCTGTTGATCAATACGCAACTCTTTGAAAGGGAAAATCATCCTGTATCTGGACGATTCATTGATTGGTTAGGAGTCAACCGCGTCTCTTTGACAACGGGTCCTGAGACAATCCCTGATGAAGTTCCGATTGAGGAACAGGTCAGAGAGGACGGAAAAATCAAGATTTTCTATACGCACTTCGTCGCGAACCGTGTAGATACCTGTATGGCATTTGCTAAGAAACTGTCGACGGAGATGCTCTCGAAATTTCCCGAAGGTGAGAAAATTGAATGGAAAATCGATCTTACCCCGTCATGTGTTCATAAATACGGTTTCAGTTGGGAGGATTCGGTAATGACAATCGGGGGGTGTGTCAGTCCTCCAAGACTTGCCTATTCGCTCGG